>JBAZDV010000179.1:0-3266 GCA_041654195.1 Candidatus Methanomethylophilaceae archaeon
TTACCGGGGCGGCGCCTCCGGATGGGTGTAATGGTAACAAAAAGTTGCTGGTATTAGGAAAATAAGGAAGAAAACAATCGTAAAATAATGTAATATGAGGCAATATATTTATATTTCATTCAAACGGTTGAATGAAAGAGGTTTTACATGAATAAAAACGATGTCCAGCATGTGGTAGCGGTAAAGTAAAATTATATGGAAAAGACAAGTTAAAGAAACAACGATTTCAATGTTTAGATTGTCATCGAACTTACATCTGGAAAGAGAAATATAACAGGGTTGCGAGGCGTTGTCACTGGTTTGAATTATGGATTATAGAGAGCTATTCCATACGTCAGTTAAGCAAATTATCAGGGTATAGCACGGGAACGCTTACGTCTATAAAAGATTATTGGCTTGAAAAAATACCGGAAAACAAATTTGAATATGAGAAAGTTCGATATATGATATATGATGCAACTTATTTTCATAAAGATGGCTGTATGATGAATCTTATGGATGGGACTAACCAGAAGATCATTGCTCATATTTACGTTAAAAAAGAATCCTTTCAAGAGTCTTATCCCTGGTTTTATAGCTTACGTGAACAAGGATTGAATCCAGATTTTATAACAACAGATGGTGAACGCTCTATCCTAAGAGCTATGGGAATAGTATGGCCTGAAACAAAAAAGCAGAGGTGCTTATATCATTTGAGGCATGAAGGAATGCGTTGGCTTAAAACTTGTCCTAAAACTGAAGCAGGGAGACAATTAAGGGTACTCCTATCTCATCTGAATAGTATAAAAACAACAGCAGATAGAGATGTTTTTATAGCCGAGTATCAACAATGGCTGATTAGTTATAAGGACCATGTATTTTCGTTACCACGTAGCACTGTAGAATATAAAGATTTAAAACGTACCATAGTGCTCATTAACAATGCCTTACCTGATATGTTTTTTTATCTGCATGATAGTAATATACATTCTACTACCAATGCATTGGAAGGTTTTCATTCACGTCTTAAAGCAGCTTATAGACAGCATAGAGGATTAACAAAGGATCATAGAATAAATTACATTAGTTGGTATTGTTATTTTAAAAATAGGGGTATTTAGCAACTTTATTATACCTTTATACCCGCAATGACGATTTTTGGGTCATGTGAATTCGTGAATGGGCTTTTATAATTTCAGACGTAAATAAAGGCAGGAAAAAGCACTCCGCAATTCTCTTCATTTCACAAAGGAAGATTAAGATGGATTTTACAGGTTATCGGAATAGATGGAGCAATTCGCAGCAAATCTCCCTCACTCCCTCTTTTCCAAAGAGGGGTACAGCAGATTTCTTTGTCATGTTCAGAACGCAAGAATCGAATGAACCATCCTGAGCGGAGTGTTTAAATACATTTTATAAACCCTCAATACCGATAAATCCGGACATCCCCCAGGGGAAGCCATTTTTACCCTCCAAGCAATTATGATTTTAAAACCGCGACTTTTTAGACAAACAGGCTTTTTTCGATTTCCTTTAACCTTTCGATTCCCTTGATTTCGTATGGCCGCATCGCCAGTTCGATAATATCGACACCCGCAAACCTTCCATAAATCATATCGAGATATCTTTTCTGTTGAGCCGCCTTTGATTTTAGAAATTCTGATTCATCGGATTTTATCACATTATTAACCACCAGTTGCCCGATTTTAAAACCGTTTCTATTCATTTCTTTAAATACGCCGTCCAGTTGCTCGAAAGCCAGCGCCTCAGGAATGGTGACAATGGTAAAACGAACTTCCTTGCGCAGAAAATCGAGGCAATCCCCCGACAGCTTCTGCCAGCCTTTGATGATTTCCATGATGGAGCTTTTCTGCCTCTGCCCGAATTTGAAATTGGTGTATATGCGCGGCGCCAGCTTGAGGTGCTCAATCAGCATTGAGGGGGTATGCAGCAGCGCCAGCGTCTGCCCCAGAGGAGCAGTGTCCCAGATAATGGATTCATATTTGCTGCTGAGCTTCAACTGGCGTATGTAATCAACCATGAATTCATCCGCCAGACCAGGCAGCATCGATGACATGAATTCCTTGAACGAATCGTAATCCAGCGATACTATCGAAGAGAAGACTTCATAAACCTCCCTGCCGAACTTCCTGTCCCACATCTCCTCCACTTCTGGAATACCGACTTCATCGATAAAGAGAGACTCCGTGACTTCCGACGGTTTTTGCAGGTCTTTTATTTCGAAGATGTGCGCCAGCGACGGCGTAGCATCGGTTGAAAGTGCCAGCGTCTTTTCTCCCAGCGAGGCGTGATGCAGGGCAGTCGTTGCCGCGCAGGTGGTCTTGCCGACACCGCCTTTCCCAGAAAACATATAGATGCTACCGTTACTTTCAGACATTGCCAATCCTTATTAATTAATAGCGCTGTTATGGTTCGACAAGCTCACCACGAATGGCTTTAATATATCTCTTAGGGAGATTGCACTATCTATTTACAAATCCCCCCTCTCCGCCGGCGGAGAGGGGCTCAAGGAGAGGTTTTTTACTTCCCCTTGCCCGACATTTTTATCGCCAGGTTAACCAGCGTCCTTACAGGAACACCTGTAGCGCCTTTGATGTTGTATTTCTTATCCTTGTCTGTAAAGTTGGTGCCGGCAATATCCATGTGCGCCCAGGGTGTATCGCCCACAAATTCCGAAAGGAACAATGCTGCCGTAATCGTTCCGGCTCCACCCGAACCGCTGTTCTTGATATCGGCTACATCGCTTTTAATGTTTTCTTTGTAATCCTCGAATAACGGCAACTGCCAGACAGCTTCACCGGCTTCGGTGCCCGATGCGATAACATTATCAACCAGCGACTGGTCGTTCCCTATGATTCCGCTGCACTGCTTTCCCAGGGCAACGACGCATGCCCCCGTCAGGGTAGCAATATCCACAATTGCCTTCGGTTTCGATTTGTTGATATAACCCAGTGCATCGCAGAGAATCAGCCTGCCCTCGGCATCGGTTGAGATGATTTCGATGGTCTTCCCGGTAAGAGCAGTTAATATATCACTCGGCCTGATAGCCGCGCCGTCCGGCATATTTTCCACCGCCGGTACAACCGCGGTAACGTTGACTTTCAGTTTTAACTGGGCAATGCTGCTGATGGCTGCCAGAACCGCTGCGCCGCCCGACATATCGGCTTTCATCTCTTCCATGCCGGTTGCCGTTTTTAAGGAGATGCCTCCGGTATCGAAGGTAATCCCTTTGCCGACCAGAGCCAGGTCGATATCATTCGACTTTC
>JBAZDV010000180.1:0-3216 GCA_041654195.1 Candidatus Methanomethylophilaceae archaeon
GAGCTGAAAGAGCGGAAAAAAAAAGAATGACCCTCGGAATCAGAGTAGAAAAGATCGAATTCTCCGATTCTGACCTTCGTCTGAAGATCCTCGGAACGATAGAGAACGGCCCACAGGATATCGGCCAACACCATACTCTGATCATTGAGATGGGCGATAGACTAACGATCCAGAAGACAAGATGGAAAAAGACGCAGCTGGAAAGAATTGAACGTGCCGTTCATGATACGGCAAAACCGAGAATCGTATTCGTTGCTTTGGACCAAGATGAATCGACCATTGCTGTGATGAGACAATATGGCCTGAAAGAGATTGCCAACATACGCTCAATGAGATCCGGAAAACAATATGAGGAAAAGAGTTCTGGTAACGACTACCATGGGGAGATAATCGAGAAACTAAAACCTTTGGTCGAACCGAATATGCCACTCGTATTGCTCGGACCGGGATTTGAAAAAGAACTGCTTGCAGATTCAGGAAAACAAAGAGAACCGACACTTTTTTCTAAGGTATACGTGTACCACACTGGACAGTCAGGGATGCAGGGCATCAACGAACTAATGAAGAAAGGTATGGGAACCGAGGTTCTCAGAGAATCCAGGGTCGGGATCGAAATGGAAACTGTCGAAAATCTCATGGAAGAGATCGGAAAGGACGGTCTTGCCACATACGGAACCGCAGAGGTCGGCAACGCAGCTGCTGCGGGTGCCGTTAAGACACTTTTGATCCTTGATTCCAAATTGAGAGATGGTGATTTCGACAAAATGGTCAAAGACACCGAAGCACAGAAAGGCAATGTCGTCGTTGTCTCAGAACAGCATGATGCTGGCAGAGAGTTAAATGCATTGGGCGGTTTTGCTGCACTATTGCGTTATAAAATGCCATAGATTTGGATTAAAAATACTGTTGAACATCGTTCTGATGTTGTGTATTATACAAATGTTTTTTAAGTGAATATCCTTAATCCACCCTGTTCAGTAGTAGCTTTTTGATCATGAAGCGATCGACTGCTGAACTTGAGGAGTAAGAAATGAGAAGTAAAGAAGATGTCCTTAAGATACTCGACCGCAATGTAGCGATCTGCGACACCACCCTTAGGGATGGAGAACAAACAGCGGGTATCGTGTTCGCCAACATTGAAAAGTACAAAATAGCGCAAATGTTGGATGATGCTGGCGTGCCTCAGATCGAATGCGGCATTCCGGTGATGGGTGGCGACGAAAAAATAGCCGTCAAACATATTGCACACATGGGACTCAATGCATCTATTCTCGGATGGAACAGAGCGACTATCGCAGATGTAGACTCAAGTCTAGACTGTGATGTCGATTCTGTCGCTATCTCAATGTCATCCTCAGACATCCATATCGAAAATAAACTTAGAAAAACACGTCAATGGGTCTTAGAGCAGATCTCAACATCTGTTCAGCACGCAGCAGATCACGGAATGTATATCTCATGCAATGCAGAAGACGCATCCCGTGCAGATCTCATGTTCCTCATTGATTTCGCTAAAACAGCGAAAGAAGCAGGTGCAAGTCGCCTTAGATATTGCGACACCATCGGAAGAGAAGATCCTTTTACAGCATATGAAAGGATCAAGACAATCATCAAGGTCGTAGGGATCGACGTAGAGATGCACACTCACAACGATTTCGGAATGGCAAATGCTAACGCGATCGCAGGTGTCAAGGCTGGTGCAAAATTCGTCAGCACTACTGTTATGGGCATTGGAGAAAGAGCTGGAAATGCGGCTCTCGAAGAAGTTGTTATGACCTGCAGTCATCTTCTGAACCTGAATACTGGCATTGACACAAGGAAACTTAGACCTCTTGCTGAATTCGTCTCAAAGGCCGCAAATCGTCCAATCGGAAAAGCAAAACCATTCCTCGGAGAGAACTGCTTTGCACATGAAGCAGGAATACATGCAGACGGCATAATAAAAAATGCTAAGAATTATGAGCCTTACGATCCGGAAGAGGTCGGACTTACCAGAAGTATTGTCATCGGAAAACATTCTGGCTCTAAAACCTTGATTACCGATCTTGCAACAAGAGGCATCGAACTCTCACATGAAGATTCCGAGAGACTTTTGGTACTTGTCAGAAGAGCATCAATCAGTGTTCACCGCAGTTTAACGTCCGACGAGTTATTCTATCTTTATCAGGATATGCTCAACAACGTCAACACATTCGATGACAAACTGTAAGAGCAACTAATTTTAAGACCCACTAAAACGGTCTCTTTTTCTTTATTTTCATTCTAAACGCCTTATAGCATGCTTTTTAAGCTGTACCAGCGATGACCTGCTATCTGAAACCTAGGGGTGATTTTTTGAAGATTGGTTCATGGTTTGAATATAAAGTGACCGAAACACAATCAGATCTCGATATTGATAATGTCTGGAACGAAAAATACATTGTCATATCTGTCAATAAAAAAGAGATCGTTTTTGATTACTATAAGGACGGAAACAAGCTCGAACAGGTAATTGGTAACAAAGATTACGCCAACGGAATCATAAGAACCGATGACCTTTCCGAGACGGGTCTTGAAAAACTCAATACTCCGCTTGGAAAAATTGACACTTGCATATATGACTCGAATCGTTGCGGTGGCGGAACTAAGATATTCACTGATACAGAAGGCACAATGTACAAAAGCATAGAAAGCCAGCTCTGGTCCATGGGAATAAAGCATCTGATAACAAGAGAACTAATTGACAAAGGTTAGACCTATTTCTCAATTGGAGTGCTCTCCACATTGACTTTTTTTCTTTGCTTACCGCCAGTCTTTTTGATCTTACCCTGAGCAATGACACACTCGTAGTTTTTTATCTCTGCAGGTGAGATCAACACCTTATCACCTTTAGCATACTTTCTGCCTGTTGCCCAGTTGGTGAATGCTGCTATCACACGGTACTCGTCGGCATCCATTACAACTTCAGTAGTATTGGCACGGCCTTTCATTTCAGAATACGTACCCGCAAACACAGTTACGCCGCCATCCTTAACCTCGATGACCTTGTTGCAAACAGTATCCAAGAAGTATCTGTCATGCGTCACAGTAATTATGGTTCCATCATACTCTGTGAGCGCCTCTTCGACCGCATGACGTGCAGGAATATCAAGATAATTTGTCGGCTCATCAAGTATGAGGAGATTCGTTTCTTGAAGCAACATCAAGGTCAATGCTACTCTTGCTCTCTCTCCTCCT
>JBAZDV010000181.1:0-3171 GCA_041654195.1 Candidatus Methanomethylophilaceae archaeon
GCTTAGAAGGCAGTTGCTCTATCCAGCTGAGCTACAGACGCACGCCCGACACTGCCTCTGCCGAAGCACGAGAGACATTATAACTAATACACCGGCGCTGTCAAGTCATTTGAGCTCTGTAAAAATGGCGTTTTATCACCCCGCAGACGGGAAAATTCGGAGCAGATGCCTTTTGAGCGATTTTTCTCAATTCTGGTACTTTTTGTGCGCAGACAGAGCAACCTTATTTCTGATATTATAAACTGTGTGCCACGCGATAGAAAAATATTAGCACCTCAGGAGGTAATAAGGATGAATTGTTTCCAGATCATGGCTGTAAGAGTTGAACAGAGGGATACAGCAGCAGTCGAAGTCCAAAAGATCCTTACTGAATATGGATGCTCCATAAGGACCAGGCTCGGTCTCCATGACCAGACCGATGACAAAACCTGCTCACCGTCAGGCATACTAATCCTCCAGCTGGCCTGCGGAGAAAATGTTGCGGATGAGCTTAATAAGAAGCTGAATGCTGTTTCAGGAGTAAAGGCAAAGCTGGTAAACCTGGCCTAAAAATAGTTTCAGGCAAAAAATCAGCCATTTAAAACCGGCGTGGTCTTTTAGACCGCGCCTTTAAAATATTTTTTACTTATGGCAAACAGCCCTGGCCAAAGAGAAGGGAGATCCTGTTCAGGATAATCTTCAAGCTTCTTGCCTGTTGCAGCCCTTAAAAAGTTTTCGACCCACCAGAACACATCCTGCCTTCTTATAGATTCCCTCATTGACTTCATCCTTATTTTTTTCTCATGCTCATCCATCGAAAAAGCGCGATAGATAGAATCAGAAAGGTCATTTACATCAAATGGGTTTACCAACAGGGCTCCCCTGGAAAGCTGTAATGCGGCCCCAGCGAACTCACTCAGAATAAGGACACCACTCTCTTTCCCTTTACTTGCACAGTACTCTTTGCAAACAAGATTCATTCCGTCTTTCAGGGATGTAACAAGAGCTATATCTGATGCCCTGTATATCGAATAGAGTTCTGATTCCGGAAGGGTGCCGTGACGCCATATTATCGGGGTCCACCTTGTTGTGGAATATCTTCCGTTTATCTCGCTGATAAGAAGTTCTATTTCATGTTTGAGTTCTTTGTACTCAGAAATGGTGTCCCTGCTTGGGACCACAAGCTGGTATAGAGTTACCCTCTCCCTGATCTCGGGGTGGGATTCAAGGCATTTCTCAAACCCCCTGAGCTTCTCCGGTATACCCTTTGAGTAATCCAGGCGGTCGACCCCGACAATGATCTTTTCTGCGAATATCTCTTCCCTGATTTGCCTCGCTCTTTTTGTAACATTGGAGGTGCTGCTAAACGAAGAATAATATTTATAGTCTATGCTTATAGGCAAACTGCCCACAAAAAAGACCCTGTCGCCGTTATTTACCTTGACAACATGTCCCCTGCCGTAGATCACAGCCTTAGGATAAAAGGTCCTTATGCAGTCAATAAAGTTTCTTCTGTCTCTCAATGTCTGAAAACAGACAAGCGAGTAACACGTCAGTTGGTGAAGTATTTCTTTCCGCCACGGGAGTTTCATAAAAACATCCACGCTTGGAAAAGGTATATGAAGGAAGAAAGAGGAATTTAATTCTGGATTTTTCTCCAACAGCATAGATCCCAGAGGAATAAGCTGATAGTCATTCACCCAAATAAAATCATTAATTGAAGCGTGTCCAAGAACGACCTTTGCAAATTTCTCATTCGCAGCAATATAACCATCCCAATATGACGGCAAGAAGTTGCAGCGTGACTGAAAATCATGGAAAAGAGGCCATAGAACGGAATTTGAAAAACCGTTGTAAAACAGTTCTATGTCCTCTTTTGTCATCAGAACAGGCAGAAACCTATAGCCGGATCTTTTCGAGAGCGGACCAAGTATTTCTTTCATAGCTGAAATCTTAAGATTTTCGAATGTCCCTGGCCAGCCTATCCAGAAACCGCCCCTGTTTTTGAGAACAGGATTCAGTGCGTTGACAAGTCCACCGGAAGAAGATTTTGCCTCCCATTTCTTCTCTTTGCAGGCAAGGGTAACAGGAAGCCTGTTAGACACTACTAAAAATCGGCCTTTATTTTCCGGCATCATTACCCTCTCCTTTCGGTGTTTGTTCATTCAGCCAGAAATCCAGGAAGATATCGACCTCGCTCCGGTATATATAGACATTTGCTGCGCTCACCTTTTGATCATCGGAGACGAGTATCCCCACTCCTGACTTAATATTTTGGATTTCTCTGAAAGCATCTTCATCTGTCGTGTCATCCCCGAGGTAGCATATTGGGGTCGCTTCGGGGAAACGTACGCTGATCTGATTAATAGTTGTCCCCTTCGTAAAATAGGGCAGAACAAACTCCATGCCTCCGTTAAAGGGCACAACTTTCAGGGAGTGTTCTGAGGCTTCAGAGATGAGTTTTTCGCTGACCTCCGTGAACATGTTGAAAACTTCTGCCCGATCTCTCCAATGAAGTGCTATCCCTGAAGGTTTTTTTTCAACTGATCCACGGGGGAAATAAGCAAGCTGTGATGAAAAGTCATCCAGTTTTTTAAGTTCTTCTTCAGGAACTTTTCCCCTGTAGTACCTGCCATTTTTATCTATTTTTTCCATCCCGTGGCTGCCCCATATTTCTAAGGGAAGTCCTACAAAGTTTAATATTTCTTCAGGTCTTCTTCCGGAGACAATAATTACCTCTCCTCCGGCCTCATTTATTAACTTCAGAAGAGACCTGGTCTTTGGGGTAAGAAATGCTTTCTCCCTATCCTTTACAAAAGGGGCAAGTGTCCCGTCATAATCAGTCACAAGGACGGGGGAGGCTTTTTTATACGAGGAAAAAAATGATATGTATTTATCCGGTTTCAACCGGATCGGTGCTAAACCCATCTTTCCCACGTATCTCCCTGCTTATCCAGCGATATCAGCATTGTCATGTATCTTCTCAAATGCCCGGTGATAAGGAAATTTTCAAGCACATATTCCCTTGCGTTCCTTCCCATTTTTTCCATTTTCCATGGGTGGGAAAGCAGATAACGTGTCCTTATTGCGGCACCCTCAGGAGTCCTTACCCTAAACCCGTTGAATCGGTTGATCACCTGAAGCCTTATTCCCCCAACATTGCCGCCTATTACAGCTTTCTTCTTCCACATT
>JBAZDV010000182.1:0-3171 GCA_041654195.1 Candidatus Methanomethylophilaceae archaeon
ATCAGTACAAAATTAACAATGATAATTATCAACATTAAATCTGATAGGACAATACCAAAATCTAACACAAGTTGTAACTTGGTTTTGGGAATATAAAACCGCTTATGGTTTGTTGATCTGTCTGGCTGGGTTTCCGGCAAAAATCGTATCTGGCGGTACATCTTTGGTGACGACTGAACCTGCGCCGATTATCGATCTATCACCAATCTTTATTCCAGGAAGAATAATTGCTCCTGCACCAATCCAAACATCGTTTCCGATCGTTACCGGGATATGGATGCTTGCGAGATCTCTTCGCCTCATATGATCCTTTGAATGTGTTACACTGATTATTTGTACTCCCGGGGCAATCATTACATAGTCGCCGATGAAAATTTTTGTATCATCAAGAAAAGTGCAGTTATAATTGATCATCACATTTTTTCCAAGGATGAGGTTTGTTCCCACATCGCAATAGAATGGAGGGAATATATGCAAATTTTCAGGGAGTGGTCGTCCAAGGAGTTTTTCTAAAAGTTTGTTTCTTTCTTCATCAGGCAAATCTTCGGTATTGAATCTCATAATGAGTCTTTTTGTTTTGTTCATCAATTCAAAGAGTATTTTGATATCAGGATCGTTCCTATCAATCCATTCTCCTGCATCGATGCGTTGGAAGATGTCTCTGTTGTCCATGAGTGTAAAGGTACATAGGGGATATTGAATTTTTGTAGAAAAAGAAAAGGTTTGAGGGCAAAGCCCCCGTTAATATATTTTTAAAGGGGTTTATTGTGCTTTGACACCAGGTGCATCGCATGATTCGGTATCATCAAAGTTATCTTTCAAAGGCACCTTTTTGATGGCAATGCTGGGGATAAGAACTATTGCAGTGATTATAGCGCCCAAGATGAACGCATAGCTGATACTGTTGCCGAACGCTCCGATAATAGAGGCTGCATATTCGCTCCAGGGGAAGGTGCTGATTAATTGAAGGGCACCAGTGTTGTGGGGTGTTATGTCATATAACGCTGCAGGGAGGGAATTGCGTAATTCCGCACCCATTTGGTTATTTACAATCGTTCCGAATATTGCTACACCAATGGTACCGCCGATGCTGCGGAAAAGATTGACGGCAGAGGTGGTGATACCCATTTCTTTTTTGGTCGCTATATTTTGAACTGCGACCATGAACATTGACATCATGCACCCCAGTCCTGCACCGAATACAACAAGGTACAGGGAAGCGAGGGATTGTGAATCACCTACACCCAATGTTGATAGCAATAACATTCCGGCTACTGCAATCGGAGGGCCAATCAATAACCAAGGTTTGTATCCTGTACGCTTGGCAAGGAAACCGCTTCCGATCGCTGTAATCATTATGCCGATTGTCAGAGGGATCATAGTTTCTCCGCTGTTGGTGGCGGACATGCCTATTACAGTTTGCATGAATGTAGGAAGGTAGGCCATTACACCAAACATTCCCAATGCAACGACGAACATTCCTACACAACAACAGACTATTATGTTATTTTTGAACATGTGAAGTGGAAGTACAGGATCCTTGACCTTTGTTTCCATCCATATAAAGAATGACAGTAGGATCACAGATACAAGGGCCATACCCATTATCTCTATACTTGCCCATTCATATTTATCGCCAGCCCATGTGAACATGAGCAATAATACCATGATGAATACAGACAGTACTGCTATTCCATAATAGTCGATATTGTGTTGTTCGTCGCATTGGACCTTGGGGAATTTAAGCGTAGTGAATGCCAATGCAAGGATTCCTATCGGTACATTTACGAAGAATACCCAATGCCAGCTTACGTTGTCAACAATAACGCCGCCCAGCCAGGGACCTATACAACTTGCAATCGCAAACAATGCACCGAGGAAACCCTGTATCTTACCTCTTTCCGATGGGACATACAGATCTGCTACTGTTGCTGTAGCCACGGGGATAAGTATACCTCCACCCAGGCCCTGTATTGCACGGAACACGATCAAAGAACCCATGCTTTCAGACAATCCAGATAGAATTGAGCCTGCGAGGAAGATCAGCATGCCTGCGAGGAAGATTCTTTTTCTTCCGTATAGGTCTGATAGTTTCCCCGCAATAGGGATCATAATAGTCTCTGCAAGCATGTACCCGGTGAAGACCCAGGTATAATGTTCCATGCCTCCAAGATCTTTCATTATTGTTGGTAGACTAGTAGATACAATGGTCTGATCAAGGCATGCTAACAACATACCCAATCCAAGACCGATCATGATCGAGGTCCTGGCTTTTTTGTTAATGTTAGAATAATCTGTAACAGTACTTTCTTTCATAGTAATCTTCTTTTTAGCTTGTTAGTGCACTTTTGGCATGTGGCGGTAAATCATTCACAGAAGGTGTGTATTTATTGAGATCAATGCCTAAAAGACGTGATAATATGTCATTGGTCGCAGTAAAAGTATTTTTGGTCATCTCACAATTTTCACATTCTAAGATCTTATTGGAAAAATCAGTAAGGATCAAAATGGCAACCCTGGCGGTCTCAGCAGGATAATTCGTGTTCATACTGCCTTCCTCAATGCCCTGGATTATGGTCTTTTTAAAAGCTGGTTCGAGATATTCGGTTGCACTCTTCGTAAAGAGATTATGGAATTCACGATTCTTCTTTTTTCTAAACAGTTCCATTATGGTTTTCGATCTTTCTGCAATAAACTCATTAGGCCCGAGAAGTGCAACAAAGCGTTCTATCGATGAGTCATAATCCATGGACATAACTTCATCTATTGATTTTGCAAAGTCCTCTACTGCTTGATCGACAAGAGCATAAAGAATTTCGTCTTTAGATTTGAAGTAGTAATAGAATAGACCTTTCGCGACACCCATCTTTTTGATGATGTCGTCTACAGATGTATTTTCATATCCTTTTTCTTCAAACAGTTCAATTGATACATCGATAAATTCTTTCTTTCTTTCTTCTGGATTTTTGTGTGTATCTGACATGATACCATTACTGACTGCAAGTCAGTCAATTGCAAAAGAGATATGCTATATAATCATTATGACGCCAAAATAAAATTTGTTGCGTTTTTAATCTTTAAAATATGTCTTTCCAAGATCCATTAGTTCAATGAATCTTGTTGGATTTCCGTCCAATGAGGCTTTTTTCTGGTCTTTTATTGCATCGGAGA
>JBAZDV010000183.1:0-3166 GCA_041654195.1 Candidatus Methanomethylophilaceae archaeon
GTCAGAAGTTTCATCTGTTTTTGGATAATACAGAACTACCAACACAGATGCAAGTATCATTACAACGATAAGAAGAACAATAATCTTTGAAGAGTTCACCTTCAATTTTACCTTTGAAGGAGAACCACTTCCTTCTTCCTGCACAAGCATAGCTCCGCATTTAAGACAGAACGAATTTCCATCATCATATGTTGCACCACACTGCGGACATCTACGCATAATGCTCCATAGACTTCCACCTATTAATATTTCCAATCCCAACGAATAAATCAGATGATACTATTGGAGTGGTAATGAGCATCGAATCTGATGTACTCAAAAAAATCAAGCCCACCGTCGAAGAGACGGAGAGTATACTAAATAGGGCCGAGAATTTGAAAAAGGAAGTTCTGAAGTACGTTAGCGTACACAAACTCGACATAAAGGTCAAATTTGTAGGTTCTGTCGCCAAGGGAACCTTTCTTTCTGATCCTGATTTAGATATATTCCTGATGTTCCCACTCTACGTTTCCAGGGAAGAACTGGAAAAGATTGGATTGAAGGCTGGAGAGGACATACTTCACGGAGAACAGATGTATGCAGAACATCCATACATAAGAGGGACCTACAAAGATCTTGACGTGGATATGGTACCTTGCTACAACATAGCATCAACTGAAAATCTTCTGACCTCTGTAGATAGGACCCCTTTCCATACAGATTACATACTTTCAAAAACAGACGACCACATGAAGGACGAGATCCGCCTCATGAAAAAATTCATGAAAGGAATAGGCGCGTACGGTGCTGAACCCAATACCCGAGGATTCTCTGGTTACATGTGCGAACTCATCACACTTCATTACGGAGGATTTATCGATGCCATCATAGCCGCCGCCGAGTGGAGAGAGGGGATTACCATCATCATTGAGAAAAGAGGACCACCTATGGTGGCGCCTATAGTTCTTTACGATCCCGTAGACCCCAGAAGAAACGTTGCCTCTGCCGTTCACATCGATACTCTCGCAGAATTCATCACTGCATGCAAGTCATATATCAGAATGCCCAACGAAAAATTCTTTTTCCCAAATGAAAGAGCGCCTTTCGAGAAAGATATATTGAAAAAGAAAACAGAACTTCATGGAACAAGACTTGTTACCGTCAAATTCACAAGACCTGAAGTAAACGAAGACAATCTTCACTCGCAATTATGGAAGACCCAATATGCGCTTTCTGCAAAACTTGATGCTTTCTCTTTCAATGTACTCAGAGCAGTTCACAAGATGACCAACAAAGAAGTCGTCATTGTATTTGAAATCGAACGCGACATGCTATCAAAGACCTACAAACATATCGGACCACCTATCTGGGTCAAGACGTCCGTAGCATTCCATGAAAAATGGAAAAACAATGAGTTCGGAGAACCATTTATTGAAAATGGTCACTGGACCGTCATTGCTGAAAGAATGTATTTCACTGCAGCCGAAATGCTTACTGATGAGGCCGCAATAGCAGGAATAGGCAGAGAAATCAAACCTACCACAATGAAGATCATGGATCATGATGCTACTTTGAATGAGACGGACCCTGAACTCCTCACAGAACTCCTTGACCCGAAACATAGCTGGGAAGTCTGAACAACTTCCTGTCGAATCCTGAATAATCTAAAAAAAGATGTTTGGAGCCTATACAAAAGGTGGATTGATAAAAAGGATCCACATACCTAGTGAAAGCAGGAAGAACAACACATAATTGCCCAACATCGATTTCTGCTCAAGAAGACTTACATCGAACTTGAGAATCTTAAGAAACGACTTCATCCCAACGATCACAACAATGATGAGCAAAAGACCGCCATACCACGACCACACCTTTTCGATGCACGATGCTAAGATACCAATCACAATGGCAAGTATGGTAACAGTGAAAAGCACCTTCGATCCGTAGATATCTTTGAGAATGAATTCCTTCTCATCGAATTCTGGAGGCGTAAACTCATATTCCTCCTCTGTGACCTTTTCTACTCGTCTCTTCTTTTTTGCCATTATTCGACAATCTATATCTCTCATTTAAATGTTTATATCTTTGGCATTATAAAAAATACAAAAATACCACTTTCAATCCTTATTTTCACTATATTATCCCCGGGTTGTTATTCAATTTATCAAAATATTAGGTAAATTTTTCATTGTCTGGATGGCATTGTGATTTTTTTTCTTTTTGATATTTTTTTTATCAGTGCAATCATGCCAGCATAACTTTTTTTCAGTCGGACTATTTTCGGCCACCCCCCAATTTTGTTTATATATCGAAAGAAGGGTGCTACAATTTAGTGATAACAATGGTCGTAAAAACCCTTGAAGATATACCAGGAGTAGGACCAGCCATAGCAGAGAAACTCCACGAAGCGGGTTATAACGATGTAATGGCCATTGCAGTAGCTTCGGCTGCTGATCTTGCAGAGAAGTGTGAGATCGGTGACAAGAAAGCAGCGGACATTATTGAAGGTGCAAAACTCTGTGCTGACATCGGCGGTTTCGAAACCGGCGACGAGGTCCTTGAAAGACGAAAATTAATAACAAAATTAACAACTGGGTCAAAAGCACTTGACGAACTTATGAATGGTGGATTGGAAAGTCAATCTATAGTTGAATTCTTTGGAGAATTTGGAAGCAGTAAAACACAGTTGTGCTTCCAACTTGCTGTGAATGCAACACTTCCAGAAGAAAAAGGTGGGTTGGACTCAGATGTCATAATCATTGACTCAGAGAACACATTCAGACCAGAAAGAATCATTCAAATGTCCAATTATCTCGGCATAGATCCGGATGTTGTTCTCAAAAGAATACACGTTGCAAGAGCATTCAACTCTCAGCATCAGATTCTTCTTGTTGATAAAGCATTAGAACTGGCACAAGAAACAAAAGTTAGATTGATGATTGTAGATTCCCTGACCTCACATTTCAGAGCCGAGTATATCGGAAGAGGAGCTCTTGCAGAAAGACAACAGATTCTCAATCGCCATATGCATGATTTGCTAAACTTTGGCACATTGAACAATGCAGTCATTGTAGTTACCAATCAGGTATCTGCAAAACCTGATGCATTCTTCGGAGACCCAACAAGACCTATCGGCGGAAATATTGTCGGTCATACTGCAACATTCCGTCTCTACCTACGCAAAGGA
>JBAZDV010000184.1:0-3164 GCA_041654195.1 Candidatus Methanomethylophilaceae archaeon
TTTTTACCCTCTTATTTTTAATATCAGAGAAAAAGTCAGAGAAAAAGTCAGAGAAAAAGTCAGAGAAAAAGTCAGAGAAAAAGTCAGAGAAAAAGTCAGAGAAAAAGTTGGTACTCAATAGGGACTTTTTATACTACATATTGTGATATAGTGATATTGTCTATCAATATATAGTATATAGGAGATCCATTTTGACACCACAAGAGTTAATTTTTGTAAAAGAATATGCGAAGTCAGGGAATGCAACCCAGTCTGCGTTAAAAGCAGGATACTCTGATGCGTCCTGCAGATGGTATGGTTATGACCTGTTGCAGCGTGCCGATGTGCAAGAGGCGGTCCAAATTGAGATTACACATCTTAATGCTAATGTGGTGATCGAGCCTGTACAGCTCTTATCCGGATTACGTGAAATGGCAGTAACTCCAGCCAACGAGTTTTTTGCACAAAAAGGTGAGGAGATCGCCTTAAAACCGCTGAAAGACTTACCTCAGACAGCTGATCGGATCTCTGTACGCCGTAATCGACTTGGGGAGCAGGAAACGACCGTCAAAATCGCCGATCGACTTAGAGCCATCGAGCTTTTGGGCAAACAAATCGGACTATTCAACCAGCCCCAGGAAGTGGCAATTAAGCTTACAAATGAGGAACTAAATGGTAAATTATCGCGCATTGATGAATTGAGGGAGAGGCTAAAAACCCCGGAAGACTACGGCGACAAGGGTTTGGCAGATGGAAAAAATTGAGATTAAACGAAACAGTAATTTCGTAACAAGTGCTTCGTTTCATAAAATAGCCCCGTGTCTCTGATGTATGCCCTTGTTTTTTACGATCATTTAATAGAAGAGATTTTTCGAGGATCGAGTTTCAGGGCTTGAAATCGTTTTCGGATCCGAGCCCAGGCACGACCCCCGGGGGGAGCACCCAGGAGGCCGGGGGCGGGGAAGACAGATATGGGTCCCTTGTGCTCGGAAATTTTATATTTTTTTGAGATTCCGCTACTTGGTAATTATTGACATTCGACTCTCGAGGCACGAACCACGATAACAAGCCAAACTATAAAGCACAAATGCGTCAAGTTATAAAGTGCAAATGAGTCAAACTATAAAGTGTATATGTAACGAAATTATAGGATTACACAAAATAACACGGAAAAACAGGCAGTAATACACAAAAGCCGTAGGAATAATGTTCAAACGAGACAGTAAGGCGCACCATCCCCGAAGATCGATTTTCGGGTTTTTTATATAAGAGACGGAGACAGATATTCAGGGAAGTTTACAAAATACTCGACATTAAGCCTACAGGATCGGGTATCGTGGTGGTTTACTCCTTTCCACCCCATAAAACACTGACATAACAGCGGCTCCTTCTCCTTACCCGAAAATCGATCTTCTTTCCTTTAAGCGTGGATGGCGGCATTCGGGCATCGGTCATCAAATAATATGAATAGGGCCAGCGAATACCGAATGCCGCCTTTAAATATAAGAGCATAAAACAGAACGCAAAACAGAACTTAAATATTTGCGTTCTGTATATATTAAAAGAGGTGTTATTAATGGATCAAATCACATCATCCGAAAAAACAAGATTAAACTTTGCGTCACCTGCGAACCTGATGACGAAGCTTGGCGACCTGATATATAACATAATAGCCGCTATAAACGCACACACAGGCATGGGTGGCGTGACACATCCGGACGCGACTATTACAGTTTCGGGGTTTATGTCTGCTGCGGATAAGGTGAGGCTCGGTGGTATAGCTGATGGGGCGAACGCATATGTACACCCGGACCATACAGGGGATGTAACTTCTGTAGCTGACGGGGCGCAGACTATCGCGGCTAATGCTGTGACGAATGCTAAGCTGGCGCAGGTTGCAGCCAATGTCATAAAGGGGCGTGTGGCTGCGGGTACGGGGGATGTCGAAGATTTGACTGCCGCTAATGTGCGTGCGATTATAAATGTTGAGGATGGGGCCAATGCTTATGTGCATCCGTCATCGCATCAGGCGGCGATTATCGATGTAACAGATGCCGGAGGGTATTTTGCGGGTGAAAATGCAGAAACCGTATTGGCAGAAATTGGAAAAATAATTCAGGGCAGATTTACTGTATCTGCTCTTACGGCTGTGGCCGGAGTCTTGACTATGGACATGGATTCTAATTTGTATAAGTCCTGGTCTGTGGAGATGGATAATGACAGGCTCCAGGTCGAAACAGCGACTATTGTAGGTACTATCACCACTTCGGGCAATGCTACGGTGACGGTAACTGCTGATACTATGAATAACAGTTCTAAAGCTGTTTCGGTGGCTGTATCTCAGGGTGTATTGCAGCAGGAAACGGCTGTGGCGGCGGGCGAGATTTCAACTTCGGGTGATGCTAAAGTAACGGTTACGGCTAATGGAATGGGGGGTACTCCTAAGGCTGTGGCGGTGGCCGTGGATCAGGGTACGAAACAGGTTGAGACTGCTACCGTGGTAGGGACTATTACAGGTGACGGTAATGCGGCCGTTGTTGTAACTGCTGCCGGTATGAATGATTCACCTAAAACTATCGGTGTTCAGGTGTCTCAGGGTGTGTTGCAGGCCATAGAGATATCTGTTGCGGCTAATGTGACAACTGCAGGAAATTGTACTGTGATACTTACGGCTGACGGGATGACAGGTTCTTCTATTTCTAAGAGTGTTACTGTCGCAAAATATGACCTGGGTGATGATGTGGCGGGTAAAATTCGTACGGCCCTTGAGGCGGATGCAAATATTACCGCATGGTTTACAATCGCAAGAGATGAGGAAGTTATAACACTGACAGCCAAAGCAGAGGCCGCTAATGATCCAACAATGGCTCTTACTGTTGAAGATGATACGAGCGTGGGTGTAACGACAGGGAGTTCTTCGATAATTACAGCAGGTGTGGCTCCGGATGATGCTTCTGCGGTTGCCGATACTATTCGTATTTGTTTGGCTCTTTATACTGATATAACGGATTTCTTTACTATATCAGGTGCGGGTGCGGAGGTTATTCTTACAGCTAAAGCCGAAGCGGCAGATGACACAACAATGAACATAGCTATAGATAACGGTACGTGCGCGGGGCTTACTCCTGCCCCGCTTTCTGCGGATACTACTCCTGGTGTTGCTCCTGATGATGCCGCGGCAATAG
>JBAZDV010000185.1:0-3161 GCA_041654195.1 Candidatus Methanomethylophilaceae archaeon
CCATTTCATCCATGGGGTAGTCTCGTTCTTCGAGGTTTTCTGCTGTGTCTGTTTCATTATTGTACAATCGTCTTTTGGTGAAATAAAATAGTATCGTTGGGTAGAGAGGCGGGAGACCATAGGGGTTCTGGTGCGTTGACGGGTGATCACCTCATCTGAAATGGGGTGTTGCACGCGGGTGATATGAGAGGGTTGATCCAACACAGCGCTCTGGGCGTTTAACTGCTATGAGAAAGAGCGGGGGGCACAATTTCTGTTTAGAATGTATTACTAAATCGGAAAATGGATATTGACCAAAGAGTCAAAGTAATTCCATATGTATCAAGCGGTGATCAATCCCGTTCATAATCGCAATCTCTTTTCCAGACACTACCTTGATAGCCTGATCAATAGGAACCCCGAATGGGAAAGAGATGATCATGTAACTCCATTCAATGAGATTAAGCAAAAATTTGCCGAAGAGGCCCCTTTTCTTGAGCAGTACAACGAAAAGCAGCTTGAAGATCATTTTTTTAAACCGATTTTTAAGATTCTGGGGTTTGAATACGAAGTAACCGCAATCACGGGGTTTGGGGAGTTCCCTGACTTTGCGTTCTTTGCTGACAGGGACTCTCTTGGTGACGCGCATCACAACAAGGGAAAACTCTCATTTTTTTCCAATTCTCTTGCAATAGGGGAGGTCAAACGCTGGGCGACTGACTTGGATCGGTTTGGTCGGGACAAGTATAATCGGAACACGAACCCAAGCCTTCAACTCTGGATGTATCTCCACGACACAGAACCAAAATGGGGAATACTGTCAAATGGAGCGCTTTGGCGTCTTTATTGTAAAGAACGTCGGCGTGACGAATATTTTGAGGTCAATTTACCCTCGATCATTATTTCCAACGATCTTGAGGCATTCAAATTCTTTTACTACTTCTTCCGCAAAGAGGCGTTTATACCTACTCGATACGGCGACCCGTTTCTGGATAGGGTTATCAAGGGTTCTGCAGAATACGCTCAAGAAATCGGAGAAGACCTCAAAAAGAATGTATATAGAGCAATGCAGAGGGTTGCAGAGGGGTTTATTGACTGGAAACAAAACCAACTCAATCCGTTAGATCCTGCGGCACTCCACCTCGTTCAGAAAAATACCATGATCCTCCTCTATCGATTTTTGTTCCTCCTCTACGCTGAAGGGAAGGGGCTTCTGGATCTGGACAACCCCACATACCGGGAAACGTATAGTTTCAGTCGCTTGAAGAAAGAAGTGAAGGAAAAAACAGAGGGACCAATCCCTCTGCGCTACCTCCCAAGCACCCGCTCCCTTTACACCAGCCTACGCGACCTATTCCAACTGATTGATGAAGGAAGTGTATCTATCGGCATCCCGAAAGACCTGTTCCATATCCCCGCCTACAATGGGGGTCTCTTTGATCCTCAAAAACACCCAGAACTCGAAGAGTGGCGGATAGGCGATTCCTACCTTGCAGAGGCAATTGATCTTCTTTCTAGAAGCAAGCCTAATGAGGGGTCTCGTGACTTTGTGGACTACTCGACCCTTGAGATCAGGCATCTTGGCAGTATCTACGAGGGGTTGCTTGAGTACAGGCTTCAACTGGCTGAATCTGATCTTGTGGCGAGCGACGGGTGCTGGGTGACGCTTGAGGAGTACAACAAGGGCAAGAAAAAGGAAAAAGGGTTTACCGAATTTGATGAGAATGATCGAGTGAGCACAGGGCATCTCTTCCTCGTCACTGACAAAGGAGAGCGGAAGTCATCGGGATCATACTATACTCCAGATTATATCGTCAATTACATTGTAAAGAGCACAATTGACCCCATTGTTGAAGAGCGGTGGCATGAGGCACTGGATAAGAATGGGAGTTACGTCGCTGCAACACTTTCGATAAAAGTCCTTGATCCTGCAATGGGGAGCGGACATTTCTTGGTCGGGGCGGTTGATCACCTCGCTCAGAATCTCCTTGAAGCGGTACAAAAAGATCTCCACAACGGAGCGATCAGTGACGCATCAACATGCACTACTGAGTGGGCACGACGTGAGATCGTATCTCATTGCATATATGGTGTCGATCTCAATGAACTAGCAGTGGAATTAGCAAAAGTCGGATTGTGGTTGACCACCATCAGCAAAGATAAACCCCTCTCCTTCCTCGACCATCGGTTAAAGCAGGGCAACAGCCTCATTGGAGCAAAAATCACGGATCTTGCGTGGTACCATGAGGGGGATCTACAGAGTACCCCCAAACCCTCCCAAAGACCGATTATCTCTCCGGCAATCGTTAAAAAAATACTCAACAAAATCAATACGATTGAGCAAACTGGGGACGACAATCTGGACGATATCAAAACGAAAGAAAAGTTGTTTCAAGAGTTGCAAAATCTTCCAGAGTACCAGAAGGCCATGCAAATCGCTGACTTGAATACTTCTTTTTACTTTGGAAACCGGATCGAAAAGACAGATTACCGGATTCCTGCAAGTTACTATTATGATCTATTAGGTTCTTTATACGGAAACGACGCGGAGTGGAAAACCCGAACTCGGTACCAGTGGTTTAAGAAAGCCACCACAATGGGAAAAGAGAAGTCCTTTTTCCATTGGGAACTTGAATTCCCAGAAGTGTTCTTTGACAGCGGCAAAGTACGTGACAATCCTGGATGGGACGCAGTGATTGGGAATCCCCCTTATGCAAATGCGTGGGCAATGACGAGTCTGGATGATACCACTCGTGAAATAATTGCTGCCATAAGTCCTCATAAGGAATTTTTTTCGGGTCACTGGGATTTATATGTCCCATTTGTTGCGATGGCAGCACATCTGATGAGGTCTGGCGGGTACCATTCATATATTTTGCCCGATTCTGTGGGTAGGGAGAAGTATGCATCCCCACTTCGGGTTTCATTTGTACACAACTTTACACTTACTCGGTGGACACACTTTGAAGAGGAGAATGTATTTGATGATGTTTCAAGGCACTGTGCAATTTATGTGATTCAGAAGAAACGCCCGGCATCTGATGGCGAAGTAACTTGCGATAAACCTCCTCGTCCAAATGAACCTCCACAAACATTATTTTCCGTACCTTTGGCAAAATGGCTCGTTGGTCCAACTAACCAATTCCGACCAAAATCAGTAATGGGCAAATCAGCAGAAATAA
>JBAZDV010000186.1:0-3156 GCA_041654195.1 Candidatus Methanomethylophilaceae archaeon
TAAGAAGGCGGAGCACCGCAAAGGGAAGGTGCAGCTGATCAATGCGAACCGGATGTTTGAGAAGAGGAGAAAGTCGCTTGGGAGTAAGAGGAATGATATCCCGAAGACGGCGATCGATGAGATCACGAAGATGTACGGGGATTTTGCCGAGTCGGATGTTTCGAAGATTTTCAGGAATGAGGAGTTTGGGTACCGGAAGGTGACGGTGGAACGGCCGCTTCTGGACGAGGCAGGCAAGCCGGTTTTGAAGAAGGGGAAGAAGCAGGCTGATGCTTCGCTGCGGGATACGGAGTCTGTCCCGCTGACGGAGGATATTGATGAGTATATGAGGCGGGAGGTTTTGCCGTTTGCACCGGGTGCCTGGGTGGATGAGTCGAAGACGAAGATCGGTTATGAGATCCCGTTCACGCGGTATTTCTATACGTATGAGGCTCCGCGGTCGAGCGAGGAGATCAAAGCGGAGATTCTGGCTTTGGAGAAGGAGCTTGACGGGAGCCTGGCGGAGATCTTTCGATGAGGGGGGAGAATGAGATATGAGCGAACCATCAATATCGAGTCCCACAACAAAAAAATGTTTTATAGCATACCTTGACCTTCTTGGAACAAAGGATAAAATTGGGGATCCTCAATCTTTGGCTGCTATATCCTATATCTATCGGGATGTATTAGAGAAATCAAAAGCCATCCATCTCGATGATAATTCTCGCTTAAATGTAAAGATATTTTCCGATAATATTCTCATCTCTATTGAGGTAAATCCAGATTATGAGGAAAGTCTATCAGAACTTGATTATCTACTTCATTTTGTAACATATTTCCAACTTTGTGCTATGACTTATGCAGCCTGGCTCTTGAGAGGGTGTATTACGATGGGGGAGTTGTATGTTGATACCACTGATAATGTATTTGTCTGGGGAAAAGGACTTGTACATGCATACGAATTGGAGTCGAAAAAAGCAATCTACCCCCGGGTAATTATTGATAGGCAAAATACAGAATTATCTTCAAGGTTGGCTGCTTTGTACATTAAATATCCGTCTTCTGCTATTAACATAGTAATTGATTCTGATAGGTGTGAATTTTTGAGTTTTGAAGACCTTCCATTATCAAAATCTGAGGTTGAGAGATTAAGCGGACTTCAGGATCGATATGCCTCTCTTATTGATGATTATGTAAAGACACAATCTCCCGATCCTAAGATTCAGCAGAAAATACACTGGATAGTTAATTATCACAATTATGTTTGTACGAAAAAAAATCATCCGGAATATATCGTAGATGTCACCCTCCTTTTGAAGGGTGAGAATAATGGGGAGTGATAGGGTTATGAAGGATAGCGGTGTCGAGTGGATCGGAGATATTCCGGAGGTGTGGACCACTTTTAGAATAAAATATAACACCTATCTTAAAGGTCGAATTGGCTGGCAAGGTCTAAAATCATCTGAATTTATTGACGAGGGTCCATATCTTGTAACAGGCACTGATTTTAAAAATGGAAGAGTAAATTGGAATACGGCTTATCATATTTCAATGGATAGGTACAATGAAGCCCCAGAAATTCAGTTGAAAGTCGGTGATTTGCTTATAACAAAAGATGGAACCGTTGGAAAATTGGCCTTTATTGATTATTTACCTGATAAAGCCTCACTTAATAGTCATTTAGTTGTTGTCCGTCCAACGACTCAGAAATATTCTAACAAATATTTATACTGGGTTTTAAGCAGTGATGTATTTACAATTTACACTGAATTAACACAAGATGGTACGATTATGGCATCGTTATCTCAGGAAAAACTTAATAATTTTAGTTTTCCACTCCCCCCATCCAACAAACAAAATCGTATCGTCTCGTTCCTCGACACAAAATGCTCCCTTATTGATACCACCATCGAAAAAGAACGTGAGGTCATCGACAAGCTGAAAGAATACCGGCAGGCGGTCATCACCGAAGCGGTAACCAAGGGGATCCGTCCCGGCGTTCCTATGAAGGATTCCGACGTTGAGTGGATCGGGGCGATACCGGAGGAGTGGGAGGTTTGTAAAATCAAATATCTTGCGAGGATGCAGAGCGGAGATACAATTTCCTCAGAAATAATTAATGACGATGGTGAATATCCTGTATATGGTGGTAATGGATTAAGAGGATATACCTCATCTTTCACTCATTCAGGATCTTACATTTTGATTGGAAGACAAGGAGCGTTGTGTGGTAATGTGCATGTTGTTAATGGAAATTTCTGGCCGTCAGAACATGCTATTGTTGTATATGAACTCGGAAAATCAAATCAGAAATGGCTGGCGTACATACTGTTCTCCATGAATTTGAATCAATATTCAACATCTGCTGCTCAACCAGGTTTAGCCAAAGAAAAAATACGAGATTTATTTGTCTGTCTTCCACCATTTTCTGAACAGCAGGAAATCGCCTCATTCCTCGATGCAAAATGCTCTGGCATTGATGCGACCATCCAAAAACGGGAGCTGGCAATCGAAAAGCTCACCCAGTATAAACAGAGCCTCATCTACGAGTGCGTCACCGGAAAGAGGGAGGTTTTAACGTGAGTGAAACGCTTCGCCCGGAAAAATATTTTGTCGCATATCTGGATATGCTTGGATCCAAAGAGAAAATACGTGAAGAAAAAAATGGAGAATGGTTGAACAAAATCAATACCCTCTATCAGGATGCGTGGGAATATTCACTTGATCTCCAGAAAATCTACACACATGAAAAACCCATATTCAAGATATTCTCCGACAATATCGTGATTGCGGAGAAAGTCCCCGAAAAATCGGCAGACAAGGGTAATAGTATATTCCGGCTCCTCTATTTACTGGCATATTTCCAAAAACACGCTCTGATAGACTTCGAGTGGCTCGTTCGCGGGTGTGTCACGATGGGTGAGTTGTACATCCGTGACCCTTCTGATGGAGACCCTACAAGTTTTCTCTGGGGAAAATCCCTGATACACGCAAATTATATCGAAGAACATATTGCAGTATTTCCCCGAATCATCATCGATTCGTCAATTGTGAATATGGATGACGAGATGGCCACCTATTGTTTGCGTGATCGACGGCGTGCCTATGTCAAAGAAGATGTTGATCGATTGGCATACCTGAATTATCTTGCAGTAAATATCGAGGAGCAGCATTATG
>JBAZDV010000187.1:0-3155 GCA_041654195.1 Candidatus Methanomethylophilaceae archaeon
GTCAACGCCCCATATCCTTCCTATCTCTTCAGGCATTATCCTGTATCTTGGCACATATGCCCCGTAACTGACTATTCCAACATCCATCATTTCCCTTCCCCCTCTTCGTTGAATTTTTTTATTATATCTGCAATTTCAAGTTCTGTCGTTACCAAAGGAACCCCTTCCAATCTTGACAGTTTGATCGCTAACGGATCTGTATTCTCCGGACGCTGATAAACGACCAACGCCGGAGTGAGCGGATGTGCCCTGATCGCGACCATCGGCGAACGTCCGTAATGGACGTTAGTGAATATCAATGCCCTTTCCGTACTCCATCCATATATCTTTGAGTAGTCGCCCGAGCTCAGCGACATAATGGCCTTTAGCGAATCCAATATCGTGTAACCGTACACTTTCTTTGACGGCAACTGATCTGGATTCAGATTCTTACCGCCGATCAGTTCTATAAAACGAGCTATCGGGATACCGCTTGGAAACTCTTCCATGGCTATGATGCAATCCGTCTTGGTTTCAGAGACGTATTTGGCAATCGTAGACGAACCTGCCTTCATATCCAAACTGATGAACGCATCCACCATTTTCTTTACGACACCAACACCCGGAGATTTTCTCCTGCCAGATTCGTAATCACTGATAACCGAATGTGAGATATCCATGGCCTCAGCAAGCTCATACTGGGAAAGACCGAACTCCTCTCTCCATTTCCTCATGGTCTTGCCGGGATCACTGGAAAGTGCGATCTCCCCTGCGATCTTTTCTTCGAACTCGTTTATCACGTTCTCTCTTTATGAAAAAAGGCTATAAATAGATGACGAATATTCATTTCGTCAAATGACGACATTCACCCAATTTCTCTCTCTAGTATGTCGACCAATGTCTGTAATACCTTGATACGGCCGAATTTTTTGTCTTCCGATTCGATGACATGCCAAGGCGCATATGGAGTATTGGTCTGAAAGATCATACTATCGATGTACTGATCGTAAATGTCCCATTTTGAACGATTGCGCCAGTCATCATCTGTGATCTTCCACTTTTTCATTGGATCCTTTTCTCTTTCACTGAAGCGGTCCAACTGTTCCTCCGCGCTGATCTCCATCCAAAACTTCACAACGATGGCACCTGACGAATCCAAGGCCTTTTCGAAAATATTGATCTCTTCTGCGGAACGTCTGTATTCCTCATCAGTACAGAATCCTTCGATGGGCTCTACCATCATTCTGCCATACCAACTACGGTCAAAAATTGTCATTCTTCCTTTTTTGGGAAGGTTAACGCAAAACCTCCAAAGATAGCTGTGTGAGGACTCGTCCTCTGTTGGCGCTGAGATCGATACCGCCTTGTATCCTCTTGGGTTCAGGGCCTGAGTGACCCTCCTGATGGAACCCCCTTTACCGGCAGCATCCCATCCTTCGAATACCAAAATCAGAGAACGTTCGCTCTTTGCAAGTTTACACTGATACGTAGCGATCTTCTTTTGCAATTTTGAAAGCACGTCCGAATAACCATCATCGATCTTCTGTGTAAGATCCACACTCTCTCTTGGATTTGAATATGCTTCTTTGATCTTCGTCTCTGTGCCAGGATGTGGATATTGTAATTTATTCGATAATCTTTCGATGATCCTATGGATCACTGATGTAACAGTTATCTTGAATTCCTCAACTTTGACTATATCCCACGGAGCATAGTATGAATCACTGCTTTCCAGCATTGATCCTACTAACCCCTCTCTTACGTCATGGTCTGAGGACTCTGTACGCTTATCATCCAGTTCATCGCAATCACCGATTATTGTTGTCTTTGAATATGATCCCCTGTTAGATTCAACGATGTCTGTCCGAACATCCAGATATATCTTGACAAGTATCGTGCCGTTATCGACAATATACCTTTCCAACCCCAGTATCTCTTTCAAATGACTCTCGTAGGTCTCCTCGTTGTCACGATCGAACTCTATAAGTGAACTGTACCAGCCCCTGTCATACAAGCATATCTTTCCTTTTGACGGCGTACCTGCGAGATATCTCATGTATGTGTAGGAATCACTGCCTTTTTCGGGTCTGAAATGATCATAGACCACTCCTCTCGGCTCAAAGACGGTCATGATCTCATTCATGATCATGCCCCTGGGGCCCCCACCGTTTCCTTCGACAAGGATCAGAACAGGAATGTTCTCACTGAAGAGATCATGCTGTATCTTCCTGAGTTTGAGCTCCATTTCCAAAGGAACTACGCCGACCATATTCCCCGAATGTGTCCTATAGATAAATACGAACGATATGAATTGAAGAACTCTTCCATAGGACAAAAGGTCAAAATTGAAATATCACAGCACAATAACTTGCATAGGAGAGACTTTAATGTCGGCAATCGGAGACTGTAGCAAAATCATCAATACCGCCGAGGGCGACGTGACCATTTTCAGCCTTAAGGAACTAGAGGCGAAAGGCATCATCAAAGATCTGAAGAAGATGCCATACTCGATCAAGGTACTTGTAGAATCCTTGCTCAGACAAAAAGATGGAACTCTCATTACAGATGATGATGTGAAAGCTGTTTCATCATGGAATCCCAATGGAAATAGCGAAGATGAGATACCTTTCATACCAGCACGCGTACTCTTACAGGACCTCACGGGCGGTGCTGCCATTGTCGATCTTGCGTCAATGAGAACCGCAGTGAATGATCTGGGAAAAGATCCTTCGATCATCAATCCTCTTGTTCCTGTAGACCTTGTCATAGATCACTCCATCCAAGTAGACCATGCTGGATGCCCTGAGGCACAGGAACTCAACGAAAAGATCGAATATGAAAGGAACATGGAGAGATATGCACTGTTCAAATGGGCACAGAACTCTTTCGATAACTTCCGTGCAGTGCCCCCAGGAAAGGGAATTTGCCACCAGATCAACTTGGAATATCTATCTCCATTGATACACACTATCAAAAAGGACGAAAAATTGATCTCATATCCTGATTCGTGTTTCGGTACGGATTCACATACCACACAGATAGACGGCCTCGGTGTGGTTGGGTGGGGTGTCGGCGGTATCGAAGCGGAAGCAGTAATGCTTGGACAGCCTTGTTACATGAAACTGCCTGACGTCGTCGGATTCAGACTCGTAGGAAAGTTGAAAAATGGTGTCACG
>JBAZDV010000188.1:0-3153 GCA_041654195.1 Candidatus Methanomethylophilaceae archaeon
CAGGTTATGAACCGCGCAGAAAGTGATAAAGATGATAATTTACAACAAATTAATAAAAAATCACCATGTATTGTATCGATTCCTTTCTGGCCCGCCAATTATCATACTTCACTACTCTTGTAAATGATCTTCATAAAAACATAGACCTGTACATAAACGATTTTAAAACCTTACAGTACACCTCCGATATGTATAATCGGTCACTAATCCCTTGATGTGCACTTGTGACGATGTTTATCCATTTTTTCAACTGATTCCATACGAAAACAAACCGATTATACCCCTTTCGATCTCACAGGAATACACGCTTTACAAATTGCCGATCAAAAATATATATCCGCATAGTAATACAAATCATAAATGAAAAGGACATTTCAAGAGATAAAAAAGAAGGTCACCGCAGGTAAGGCAAATGTTCTTACGGCAAAAGAGGTTGAAGAATTTCTGGAATCTGGTAATGAAACAGAGGTTCGTAAAGCTGACATAATAACCTGCGGCACCATGGGAACGATGAGCGGCACTTACGCACTCCTGTGTTTTGACATATCCGAGGCCGGACGTTACCGTAAATTCGTCAAAGCTCGTATAAACGGCGTTCCAGCAACGGTAGGCCCGTGTCCCAACGAAAATCTTGGAATAATAGATCTCATGATATTCGGAACAACAGAAAGCAGCGACAGCTCGAATTACGGGGGTAGTTTTTTATTCCGTGATTTAGCAGAAGGGCAGGATGTTTCTGTGTCCGCTGTATCGGAAGACGGTCACGAGATCGAGACGTCCCTGTCTGTCAAAGACATGTCAACTGCTAAGTTGCTCAGCACCAGAAACTGTTTTCGAAATTACCGTGCATTCGTGAACCCTTCCGATGAGGATATTCGTTCAATATTCTGCTCCCATCCTTTTCCGCCGAAATACAACGGTTTAACCTTCTCTGGTTGCGGTCATATCAATCCTTTACAAAATGACCCTAAATTAATAACAGTGGGTGTAGGCACTAAGATTCTCTTCAACGGATCTGAAGGATTTGTATATGGCATGGGAACCCGAAGTTCCGATAAATATCCAAACATCATGAGTGTGGCCAATATAAAGGAGATGGACCCGTCCCTTATGGGTGGATTCATGACAGCGGCTGGCCCAGAATGCCTTACCACTTATGCCATTCCTATCCCTGTTCTGAATGATGACCTCCTCAAAAACATCATGATCCGCGATAAAGATATACCTCTTTCTGTATGCGACGTCAGAGACCGACACAAAATAGGACAAGCCGACTATGGCCAGGTCTGGACTGGTAATGATGACTCTGTTAATTTTGATTCGGCATCTTGCTTGAAATGCCCGGTCTGCTACGCGCGCAGGGCTTGTCCGACCTTTGCAATAGAAATAAACGATGAAGCTCCCCGTGTAGACCACTCTCGTTGCGTAAACTGTGGGGTGTGCATAGATATCTGCCCCGGAAAATGTTTCAGAGGAATCATGGGAAAAGTGATGACACATATAGACGGGATGGAAATGACAATTCCTGTAGTGTGTCGTAATTCTAACAGAGAAGGCGCCATAAGATCAATGACAGACCTGAAAAATAAAATTCTGGATAAGGAATTTGTCATAACTGAAAAAGTATCGGACATAAACCACTGATTGAAATGCAGATTACAATAAATTTTTTTTACTACTTATTGTTCCCGATTGCGAAATAATCGTATCCTTTCCGTAATCTTTCCCCATTATCGGAACGAACGCACCTTCGCTCTCGGATAGAGGTCTTGTGGATGCTTTTATCTAAAGAGCGCCTATCATCCGACACCATGAATAGGTTCGTACAGTTGTCAAGACCAATCGTTGTCCTCATGGGCGTGCTGTTCCTATTCGCTGCCGCATTCATAGCTGTCGGCAATAGCATATCTTCACATTTGAACGATCTCTTGTTTGCAGTGCCTGTAGTGATAACATTCGTTGTAGGAGGCAATTCCATCAATGACTACTCTGACAGGAACACAGATATCATTTCACACCCGAACAGACCGATACCCTCCGGAAGGATCGCTCCCCAGACCGCACTGCACATCGGAATCATCTCGTTGACGATTGCCGCTGCATTCTCTTTGATGCTACCGAATATCACTGCCACCTGCATAGTTGTCGTTGCATGTCTCTTCATCGTAATGTATGAGCTGTACCTCAAAAAGAAGGGATTTCTAGGTAACATCACCATAGGCGTACTTACCGGAATGGTACTCTTGCTGGGAGGGGCGGTCGTATCCGATGTTCAAAACTGCTATATTGTTGCCTTAATGATCTTTTTGATATCTTTGGGACAGGAGATAGTGTCTGATATTGAGGACCTGGCAGGAGATATTGACCGGAATACACTGCCGAAAAGATTCGGAATAAAAAATGCAAGATACATTGCGACTGCATCCCTGATTGTTGCGGCATTATTATCAATATTTCCCATCTTGTCCGGCAACACAAACACGTTGTACCCGTCGGTGATCATCGCAGACCTGTTGATATTCATAGCGATTTATTCAATATACAAAAGACCCAGGAACTTTCAGGTATTGGTCATCTCTGCGATGTTCATGACCGTTCTCTCCTTCCTGCTGGGCTCTGTAGCGATATGACATCCTTTCAACGTAAATGTATAATACGCTGCCGAAAAATATCTTGAAATATCCGTCATTCAAGGATCTTGGGGAACTTCTTCCTTGCCGCCTCGATAAGATCCTCCGATCTTATCTTCTGAATATTGGAGTCTGATATTGCAAGGATAAACTCATCGAGCAGATCGTCAGACATGTAGACATATCTTTCCTTTATCCGCCAATTCCTATCGAGTTCATCGCCTATGGAGGACTTCCATCTTCTGTGATATTCCATGAGTGCCTCTTTGGACAGATCCTTTCGTCTTAAACAGTCAGAGATCACCTCTCCTGCTATCTTTCCTGTGAGGCATGCATGATATATTCCCCCGCCAGTTAACGGATTTATGACCCTGGCCGCATCGCCGACAATCACCAGATTGTCTGCAACAGATTCCTTAAGACCAGGAGATGTGGATACTCCGCCACCGACTATCTCAAGGATCTTTCCGTCTCTCAGGCGTGGATCGTTTCTGATATATTTGTCCAGATACGCCTTTGGGTC
>JBAZDV010000189.1:0-3151 GCA_041654195.1 Candidatus Methanomethylophilaceae archaeon
GATGTTTCAATTCTCCGATATAATCCGCGCCGCATTCCTTCGCCTGTTCTTTCAGGTCATCAAGGATGGGGAAGAACGAGGGGTCATTCCAGGTTATATCCATAGAAAAAACAAGGGTATCCACGCCGGATGCCAGTATATTTTCAGGTACAATTTTCACCTTTGCGGGGTGCCTGATAGTCATAGGGCACCCCCGTTGTTTGTCCGGTATCCAAAGGCCAGCTGTACCCCCTGACTCTGGTGCCCGTTCCCTGTCTTGTGCCCCGGTGATCTATCCTTCTTCTTCGCGTGCGTGTGCTCGCTCGCGGTCTCTCTGCCGGGCCGCTCCTCGCTATATGATCCCGATCGTGAAAACGTCGGGATGTCTTTTGCTTCTTCTTCGGATAAGACCCGCGATCCGGGGAAGGTGGTCAGGATTTTATGGATGAGATAGCGCCGCTTGTCCTCTATCAGTTCGGCGTATGTCCGGGGATGCTCTGCCGACAGATAATAGACGCGGCTGTGATCTTGAGAAGGGCAGGGGATCTGTCCGGGTAGGACGCCGCCCTTCGATACAAGGTTATGCTTCTTGCATGACATAGAAAAGCCCTCCTGTGGGAAATGGAGAGCCTCTTGACACACCGGAGGGAACACACTATCATGAAGCGTGATCATGGGGTGTGCCGAAAGGCCCTCATACCGTCACGGAGACCAGGCGCCGGGACCCGTCCAAAGGCTGGCGTCTGGTCTCGCTCAATCGTCTATGAATCTTCTTTTCTGGTTCCTTCATCCTTTTTCCCTTTCCGTGCCCGGAGCCGTTGCCGGATATCTTCATAAATCTTCGCCATGGCCCAGAGGCCGACCTTGTTCATGACCGTCAGTTCTTCAACGCCCACTTCAACAAGGTTCGATATCAGTTTGCTTCTCGTCAGGTCTCCCTTCTCGGCAAGTGCGTCAATCTTTGCCACAAGGTCTTTCTTGATCCAGATCGTCACCGCCTGCTTGTCACCTTTCTCTGCTGGCATGTCTCATACCTCCTAATAAAGTCTGTAGACACTCATATAACGATTAAACCGATCGTGTCAAGTAGTTTTTTCAAAAAAAAGTAAAAAAAGTAAAAAAGTTTTGATTGGCCGACCCTCTCCCCCTCGCTTCTAAAGATCGGAGCACGAGCGGCCCTCCTGTCAAGGGTTCCCTTCGGCTCACTTCGTTCGGCCTTGACAGCAGGGCCTTGGCTCGTGCGTAGAAGGTAGCGGGCGAAGGGGAGAGGGTAGGGCGATCCGTGGGACTCTGGGAAAAGGGTGAATCTTCGGGCGTGACTGGTAAGTCCGTGCAGGTTTTGTTCGGCTTGGGATATTGTTGTTGAGGTCACCTACAAAGAAATGCTTTCGATCAAAGCGGAATATTGAGGATTACCGCTGGAAGAAGTGTAGTATAACGCTAGAGCTGAGCCGCTTGTCGGCTCTAGCGACGGGTTGGGCAATAATTAAATACGATATTTCCATTTACTATTGACTGATGCCAGAGGCCTTATACATGCGCGAAAGCATTTCTTGCATGTACTGCCACTTGTCCTTATGCTTATTCAGCATAACGAGCTTTTCATCAATTATCTTATTAAGGTCTGTCATTGCATGGAAACTTCCACAAGCTATATTTGCAACCCATTTTTTGTCGAGATCATAGATGATTACGTTATCTTTGTAATCAGTTCTTTCCAAAAATTCGATCAAACAATCACTGCATATTAGACGAGGATACCCTGTCTTCTTTTCCATATCGACGGCCTCGACAAGCGCTGGGCCGAAAATTACGCCAGCGTCATCATGGTAGAGGCCTCCCAAAGCAACAGCCCCTCGGATCAGGAATTTTGATCGAAGCAACTCGTGCGTTGCGAAAGCGATAATTTTAAAAATCATTTTGACGTGATCATGATCAACAGGTGCTGAAACAACAAAGTTATCGGAAAAAAATGAAAACTGGATTAAAGCATGTTGCTCAGTTGTCTTCGGGGATACACCTTGAGCACTCCTGAGTGCTTGTTTAATAGGTAAAGAGAAATTGTGAGCATAGTTTGCAATTTCATTTGCAGCTTTTTGGAGAGATGGAAACTTCGACAAGTCGCGACAGGCATCGCTCCAACCGAGTACATCGGCATAAACAACTATTCGCTGTTCGTAGTCATTCATGTTACCTATCCTCAACGATCAATTACAAAAAGCATTTTTGCGATGCCCACAGTGGACCGCACAGCCCTCATCGAAGAGGGGTTCGACGTGAGTTTCTTATATTCTGAAGGGCATTTTCTCGACTAATATCTCCTTGCTCCTCAAACACCGATTTTTGCTCTCCAGATACTATGCCAACCCATTGAAAATGAGGTGCATTAATTCTTGCCCCAAAAGCATTAGTTCCTTCTATAGTGCCTTTTCCTTTGAGCGCCAACATCACTCTGGGGGCCATGAAGCCACCTTTAAAGTGAGTTCCTTTTGGAATTCCCGTAACAATAATTTGGTCTGGCGCACCTGTTAGATCGCTCAAATTTGTATATCCGCTAAAGAAAATTGCGGATGTGCTAGAAAGCATTTTTTTAAATTGCACCAAAACAGCTATCGTACGACCCTCATACTCGTATGGATTATTTTCTAAATCGCCAATCATTTCAACCTTTTCAACGCCATACTTCCTTCTTATTTCCTCCTGCCAAGCCTTGAGTTTTGCCGCTTCCTTTTCTCGCAGTATTCTTTTCTGATCAAATGGGATTCGTTCATATATGGACCCCTTAAGAGGTTTGGGTTTATCATTTCCGTCATAATCCACAATCAATTCATTCATATTAGAAAAAATAAATTCATGTATAGGTTCTAGCATATTACCTTGTCCATCAATACGAACCCAATCAATAAGATAACCGAGCCTAGTATTTTTGAATTCTTCCGGATAGCGTTTTAAGAAATCTTTCTGCAGTTCATCACGAAATTCTTCGCTAGGATCAACTCTAACCCAAAAATACCGATACCCGGGAATTTTTTCGTATTTTTGTATATAGGGGGCAAGCGGATCATTCTCCACATGCCGATATGAGAGTGAATTCCCCTTTTTTGTAAAGAATTGTTTCCAATGTTTAATATCCTGAAGTCGAACATCATCCTGAGCAAAAGCATTAAAGTTT
>JBAZDV010000190.1:0-3149 GCA_041654195.1 Candidatus Methanomethylophilaceae archaeon
GTAGATTTTACATCTGAGACTATAGATCTTATTTGTGTGATCTCGTCGGATGAATCCCGGCCATCAAGGAAGGAGATACTGATCAGTACAATACCTGGATAAGTATCTGTTTTGGAATAGAAACCTACATTGAACGTAGTGACATTCTCATTGCCTTTTTCGTCTTGTCCATAATGGTCTTTCAAAGCGGAATTCAGATTCGTATCAAAAGAGGCGATCGCTGCTAGTTGTTCATCACCATCGCATTCAACGACCAGAATTGTGGACATGTCTACGTTATTGGAATAAAAAAGGTCGGTGTCGTTTATTATGTCCATACCTTCGACTGATTCAGATTCTTCACCAGACATGTCCGTCATGTTGTATGATAAGGTGCTGGTGGGATTGAGCAACACTTGTGCGGCGAAAGGCATCGAGATAAGAAGAACGATCACCCAAAGTAATACTATGCGTTTTGGATGTTTCATAATCACATCAGCTAGTTTGTCGAACACATTGCTCTCTCCTTTGTTATTTAGGACGCAAGTCGGAGTATATATTGCTTTTTGAACGTGCTCAAAATAATATGTGTTTTCGTGATAAACAAGGACATTTTTGAGTGAGGATTCACTTGATAACACATTGATTTTGAGCACATTCAAATAGTATTGAGTGAGTAATATTCACTGAAAATGACGATGCCTTTGAAAAAACTCATGGAAATAAGTCCAAAATATCAAAAAAAGACCAACAGTGAACGCAAGCAAGAATCTAGGAAGAAGATCATCCAGGTGTCCATAGAGTTGTTCAAAGAAAAAGGCTATACGAAAACGACGACCCGCCAAATTCTTCAAAAGGCAGGAATTCTGAATGGTAGCTTATATAATACGTTCGAGAACAAAGAAGAAGTATTCAAAGCGGTCGTTTTACAGGCATATGATGCTGCATTGGGTCAATCCCGGAAACTTTTAGAAGGCAATGACGATCTAGTGGTTGCGCTGGCATTTCCTTTGGCAATGGAGCTGTATGCAGGCAATAAAGATGCAAAGTCTGCAGAATTGTTGTATGCGGCGCATACATCATGGAAGATCACCAATGAATTGGTCGATAGGACAATTTTATGGATATCCGTTTATTTTGAGAAGTATGACATAAAAATGAACAGTCAGACGGTCAGAACGAATCTTTTGGCTCTACTAGGGTGTGTTGGTAACTTTGTTGCGAGGTACAACAATGGAGAGCGCAATGGATATAAAGATGAGCTAAGAGTAGGATTGGAGATGTTTTGCACATTGTTCCGTATCCCTGCATACGATCTTGATGCTGTTGTGAAAAGAATGGCGGATATTCTCGAAAGTAACGAGTTTACCATCAATGGTTTTGAACTGTGATCAACACCATCATCTTTATTATGCTCACGCGAATATCCGAACAGGTAATTCAATGGTAGACGAACAGGCGATCAAGAAAGCCCAAGAACATTTTGGAGATCTTCTGAGAAAACAGCTCAAAAGGGTCGAAGTTCTCAAGAATGAGGGTGATTGGACTGATTATTCGAAACTTGACAAGTTGATCATCGGTGTTTGTGGCGGTGACGGTATAGGGCCATACATCTGTGCATCTGCGCAGAAGGTGATGGAATTCCTTCTTGCTGACAAGATCAAAGCAGGAACGGTGGAAATCAGGCAGATCGACGGTCTGACCATTGAGAGACGCGTCGAGGTCATGAAGGCCATTCCAGAAGATACATTGGCTGAGTTGAAAGAGTGTCATGTGATCCTAAAGGGACCGACCACAACTCCAAAGAAGGGAGACCCATGGCCGAACATCGAGAGTGCGAACGTCGCTATGAGAAAAGAACTTGATCTCTTTGCCAATGTCAGACCGGTAAGCGTTCCTGAACTTGGCATAGATTGGATATTCTTCAGAGAGAATACCGAAGGAAGTTATGCGCTCGGAAGCAATGGAGTGAATGTTACTGATGATCTCGCGATGGATTTCTGTGTTGCTACCAAACAAGGAACCGAAAGGATCATTCGTCTAGGATTCGAATATGCAAAGAAGACCGGTGTGAATTACGTTTCATTGGTCACTAAGGCCAATATCATCAAGACAACTGACGGGAGATTCCTGTCAATCGCAGAGGAAGTTGCTAAAGACTATCCGGAAGTTAAGTGGGATGATTGGTTCATCGATATCGCAACCGCAAAATTGATAGATCCGGCCCGCAGGAGCAATTTCAAGGTGTTTGTTCTGCCCAACCTATACGGTGACATAATCACCGATGAAGCAGCGCAGATCCAGGGAGGTGTCGGCACTGCGGGGTCAGCAAATCTCGGAAAGAGATATGCCATGTTTGAAGCCATTCACGGATCAGCACCGAGGATGGTGACTGAAGGAAGAGCGCAATATGCCGATCCCTGCAGTATGATCAAGGCCGTTGCAATGATGATGAATCATATCGGTGAGGTCGAGAAAGGCAGAAAGTTGGAAATGGCATTGGATGTTTGTACACAGTTCGAAAAGAAGATGGTCATGACAGGAAGGGATACGGGCGCCACTGGCAACGAATTCGCCGACTATATCATGAAAACCATTCAGAGATCGGATCTGAAAACTGTTTGGCAAAAATATGTTGATGCTGCCGTTAAAGCAGCGAAAAATTGAAAGTAAGGGTCATTGGACAATTTTCATTGATTTATGGTGTAAAGATGCAGATGTTGCTTAGGGCAGAATCGTTGACAAAATCGTTTGGTCCACTCAGAGTGTTAACAAAGGCCGATCTTCAGATCAATGAGGGAGATACCATAGGTCTTATCGGCGTCAATGGTGCTGGAAAGAGTACCTTTATGAAGATACTCCTCGGCGATGAGAAGTGTGATACTGGAGATATCGTCAGAAATACCGAACGCATCGGGTATCTTCCGCAATTCGCAGAATCGTCATCCGAATTTACAGTAAGGGATGTTTTGGGGCGTCCATATGGTCGCATCGAGCATGTTCATGAGATGATGCGTGAACTTGATGCAAAGATGGCTTCGGGCGGTGATCTTGATTGGAATGCGATTACGACCAAATATGCAGAATTGGAAAAGGAAGTGGCAAGGTCCAATACAGATAATGAAGGAAAGCAGATCGCCACATTAGAAAAGGTTGGGCTTTCCGCTGAT
>JBAZDV010000191.1:0-3139 GCA_041654195.1 Candidatus Methanomethylophilaceae archaeon
CTTGAGGGCAAAAAACAAAAAATACATACCCGTGCTAAAGCGGTCAATGGCGTATGAATTACAAAGCAACAGGCGTTCTCCCTGCATCAGGATCAGGTCTACGTGGGAGGGAGTGAAGTGCATCAGTGCACGGGAATATTCCTTGCGTTCCAGGATGTAACGCAGCAAAGGTATAACCGATGCGTAAAAACCGGCTTTATGTTGGTGTTTGAAAACAGCCGCACTGACCGGTGCCGGAAGTGCATAAATGCAGGTGGCATCCAGGATATCAACCGGCGAGTAATTTACTTCGTCAAGATCTGCAGTTTGAAACAACTGATTGAGGACTTCCAGTGCCTGGTCCGGTTGAAAAAGACTTGTGGGAATGAGTGTATGCTTGTACGTGTCAATCATGACATGACAGTGGGGAAAACGTTTTTGCAGGTATTCTTCCTGGTGGAACACGTGCCCCACTTCCTTGGCCCACTCGTTATAATCGCCTCCGGGAAATGAATAGGAATGATTGCGCCAGAGCAAACATTCATGCGTTTGGCTGTCTTCTACAACAAAAGAAAGTCCATTCACGCCAATATGAATGGACAATCTGTGATGTGCCTGCGGTATTTTACTGGTCGCAGACATATTATTATTCCCAGTTACCGGCGTTGTTGTTGGGTTGATCAATATTCCCCACCTTCAAACCGGGATAACGGTCGGTGATCTTGCGTTCTTCGTTCAGGTTAACGATCAGCTGACGTTCCATGCCTCTAAGCAGGACATCGTAAGGTGTACAAGCCTCAAAAAGAGGTACATCTACACCGGATACTTTTTTAACCACGGCCCTCATTTCAAATTCTTCTCCCACTAGTGGAACCCAGCGGAGTGAGTCAATAACAAAATTCGGACGCTTGAGCAATGTATCCTTAACGGCCATTTCCATACTGTCACGGACTACACGACCCTGGGCAACAGCAACCGAGTCATCAAATGATCCAATCTGGCGTACAATGGTTATGGATCCATTGTTGTAGAAAGTTTCCAGTGAATCAAAATTGGGGGCGTATTTCCCGAATTCTGTTTTGTAAGTGGTTTGCAGGGTACGAATATCTTTCAAGCGCTCAATAGCCAGTTTCTCACGAAATGTGCGTTCTTTTTCAAAGTTTATGGGAGACGTGAGACTCCGGATGATTGCATAACCCAAAGCGATGATTATCAAGGGCAGAATAACAATGGTGAGTATTTTTTTCATTATTGAGATATTAATTATTCTAAATGGCGTCCTGCAAAATTAGGAAAAAAAATAACCTCTGCAATAAATCAATTATATTTGCATCAATATCTTTATTATGAATGACCTGTTTCCAAAAGAACATTTTGAAAGTTGGCTGAAAGCTGTTGAAAAATCCCGGAAAATCGTACTGGGTACTCACGTCAATCCCGACGGTGATGCCATAGGCGCGCTTATGGGTTTGGGACTTTTTTTGAAAAAGGAAGGATTTGAGGTTACCCTGGTCAGCCCTACCAGGTATCCGGAGTTTTTATCTTTTCTGGATCCGGGCCACGAGATTGTGGTCTATTCGCAGGACAGTCAAACTGCAGTACAGGCAATAAAAGAGGCAGATATGATCGTTGCCCTTGATGTAAGCGGGTTTTCCCGGATGGATGCTTTGGGAAAGATTATGCTGAATTCAAAAGCTTTTAAGGTTCTGATTGATCATCATACGGATCCGGTTAATAAGGAATTTGATCTGGTGTTTTCCACAACCCGCATCAGCTCTACTTGTGAGCTGACTTACCGCGTAATCAAATCCTGGAAAGCAGATGCCGTACTTTCAAAAGAACAGGCCGATGCTTTTCTGGCCGGAATCATTACAGATACGAATCAATTTGCCAACAGTGTTTATCCCGGAACGTTCCGGATTACTTCCGAGTTGGTGGCTTTCGGGGCTGACACCGAGTTTATTTACGACCAGGTATACCGCAACTTTTCCTATAATCGCATGAGACTTATGGGTTACGCGCTCCAGAACATCCGCCTGCTTCCCGAATACAAATGCGGGTACATTGTCCTTCCCCTGGATGTTCTTGCAAAGTTCGGCTACAGCAACGGGGACACAGAGGGGTTTGTGAACCTGCCGCTGGCCATCAGCGGGATCTCTGTCTCGGCTTTTTTTCTTCAAAGGGCCGATCACATAAAAGTATCGCTAAGATCCAAGGGCGATATTCCCGTGAACGGAATTGCACGGAAATTTTACCAGGGAGGAGGCCATTTGAATGCCTCGGCAGGGAAAATGGAAGATTCTATGGAAGAGATAGAGCCGTTGCTCAAAAAAGCACTGGGCACAATAATTGCATAGTACGGATTAACAATGAAAACAGCCTTGATTTTGCTTGCCGGACTTATGCTTACAGCTATCTCCTGTACAAAGGAGGACCGCAAACTGACGTTGATTCGTCAGGAAGAAGCCATAGACAAGTTTGTACAATCATTGACTAAAGACACGATATTTTACAGGAACGGAGTGGTCAGGGCGGTGCTTGAACAGGGAAAGCCCGCCGGACAGGCCGACACATTGACACCGGGAGATACCGCATATTTTTATTATGCCGGGCATATATTCTCAAACGGAAAAGGAGAACTGTTTTATACCAACTCGGACAGCGTAGCTTTATCTTACAACAGGAAGTTGGAAACAAAAGAAGCAAAGATACGTTCGGGAGTTGTGGGAGAAGGACGCTTTTTGAAAGGACTGGATAACGGGTTTCCGGGGATGGCTTCCGGAGAACATGCTTATATCATTTTCAATGCGGATTACGGATTTGGAAACACGAAAGTGGGACTGGTTCCGGCAATGTCTCCGCTGTTGTTCGAAATATGGATTGAAAGGATTGTAAAAAAATAGATACCTTTGCGCGGATGAAAAATATACGCTTCCTGCTTTTAACACTAATGACCGGAACGGCCGTCTTTCTTTCCTCGTGTGCGACTGCAACCGAGGAATCTGCCAGGGAGATGCACGAAAACATACTTGCTGCACACGTAAAAGTGGTTCACAAGGATACTTTGGAAAAAACGGAATCGGGCTTGTACTATACGGTTCTGCGTCAGGGCTCAGGAGCTGCCACAACGGATTCATCCATGGTTTTTGTCAAGGAAACC
>JBAZDV010000192.1:0-3134 GCA_041654195.1 Candidatus Methanomethylophilaceae archaeon
TATCGTTTTGCTGGATGGCTTGAAACGACCTCAAGTTCACCCCCTGTGGCTGATATGGATCGGGCTGATTTTACTTACAATACTACTTTAGCTTCAGCAAGAACTGAAATACAAAGCAAGATAACTGGTTATGTTACCTGGCATAACGGTACTTCCTCGAGCGGATATAATACTTTAAAAATTGGTAGAGTAGCTGGATCTGGAAATACAAGGATTATAGGCGGCCATAATATTACTGCGGTGTATGTTCCTTTGCAATATGAAATTCGATTTACTAAATCTGGCACGACAGAGGAATATGATCAATGGGTCCCCAGCAGTATACTTACAAATTTACGAGTTAACACGATTACTAACGGCGATTCTATCTACTTGGGATGGAAGTCTAATCCCGGAGGCAATGCTTATGCCGATGAAGCAGCTGTAGTTAATTTGATTTCCTGTCCTGAAGCAAATATAAATGCTACAGACTATTTTAGGTGTGATGTTTATATAATTATGGAGGCACAGTGGGGAAACTATAGCGTTGGATCTGCGAGCAGTATAACTGTAGCTAGCTATGCCCAAGTTAGTAGAGGGGATTATGTGGACTATTACTACAATGTCACCCTTAACGACACTACTAATAATACTCTTCAGGGAGTTTACGCTACTTACTCAAGCGGTCCGTTATCCGGAAAGAGTGTTGTTCTTGACAAAGACCCAAATCCTTCCTACCCGAATGGTTACATCCTTCCTTACGTAGCAGGCCAGGCAACTATACACGGCGATATTTTGCGAAAAATATACACTATAACTTATAGTTATTCGGGATGGACATGTTCCCCAACTGCCGAACAGCAAACGTTAATAGCTGGGGTTGGTAAGAGCTTTTTGGATCTTCCGGTTCCCACTAGAACGGATTATATTTTTGAAGGTTGGACATACAGTGGAACCTTAGTGAGATACAATTCATTAACTGGTGTTACGGGAAATATTACTTTGAGTGTGCAAGGATATTATAAAAAAACTACCTCTTATAACCAGTTCACTAGCGGCTCTTCTTCTTCGAACATTTACCCGACAATGACCAGCACTGCTTACTACAATACTTCCCAATATACTACTGGAGATTCAACAGCCTCTTTTTCATACTCAACCATGAACTGGGGTAGCTATGGAAGTTTCATTAATTTTAAAGATTCCTCCATATGTGATACTGATGTTTGGCAATACCGTCACGCGGCAATGCATATTCCGCTTACGGGAGATGCCCTTAAAGCATATATGCTGGGTGCAACCATAAAAGTTACGGTTTCTGCTGCAGCAATTGCTGCAGCGGATGGCCGTCGGGCGTGGTTTACTAACTATAATGCTCGAGCAGGGGCTACTATAGGGGTTGCAAATGGGTATTCTTTAAAAACCGGAACATCAGCTGCGGATAATGCTTCTTCAGAAATTTATAAAGACCAAGATGGGGATGGTTGGGGGGGCTCATATGGGACGATAACTTCCGCACAACTTACCCTTAATCAACCTAGTTTTACTATCCAATTGAGAGGAAGACATAGTGATGAAAGCTCATCGGCTTCTGGATATAATACTCAAACTGGATGGCAAAGTATAAGATATTCTATAGATATATCTGGAAAACCAACGGAGTACACGGTAACGCTCAATGGTAATGGCGGAACAAGGTCTTTCAATGGCACTTCTTCTTCTACATATGCCATAAAAGTCGCTAACAGTGCTAACTTCAAGGCGAATATTCCTTTCAATCTTTTCTCTAGAACAAACTATTTTAGCGATGATACAGGGTGGGCGACTTCCTCCGGTGGGAGCCCAAGTGGTACATATTATCCAGGGGCCTCGATTCAAATGGCTTCAAGCCCAACAATATATTCAGTTTGGTATGAGAAGGGGTATACTGTTGCCTCGTGGGATGTCTTGACCGGTAATAATTCTGGGGTTGCATACAGAGTTCGACCTCCGGAATATAGGAAAGCTGGCACGGATTTTACAACAAGTAACGTTGCCGCATCTGGGCTTGATTATACAGGATTCACCCGAAGCGGTACTTATGGGTCGAGATATGTGATTAACGATGATGGAGTATCTGGGGATAGTGCTCATAATACGGGATCGACGCTTACCTCTATTCTTGGCTCAGATACAGATAGAACTAGTCAAAATGCATATTGTTTGATATGGGTTATGAATGCCCCTACTCCAGTTGGAAGCGATTACAACGGTCTTTATGGTCACTCAGTTGAATTGGATCCTTTGGCGAATGTGAGTCTAACATCGATGCCTCAAGGTTCCTCGTATAAAATCGCCAGTTCTGTAGGCGCTGCCGATGGTACAGGATGGAAAAAGGGAGGTGGAGCATATATTACCACAAACCCTGGATTCTTATACGAGCATGTGGAATCTTCGGCGGCTGATTCTCAGGCTTTTAATTGTACAATTTGGTATAGTTGGACTTATAACGGAAAAACTTTATGGAGTAAAACAGGTGAGGGTACCGGATTAAGTTCAAATATAACCGTGAATATTCAACCCATAGTTTTGTCTTTAACTAAAAAAACGGAACCAGTTGGAGGATATGCTTACAATGGTTTTGATCAGTTAACGCCTTACGCAATAGCAGCTGATTCTACTCAAATAGTTGGCAGTCAGGCAGAAGCGACCTCTGTTTTTGGAACTGAGAACGCGAGTTCTATTAGTATTTTTGGCGCTGCTGGGAAGGGTCTTTCAATGAAATATGTTTATGTTAGAGACCCATTTATCAACATTGCCAATGATTATCCAACGATTTTTAGAGATGCAGGAACATATACAATTAGTTCTGCAACAGTAAAGTATTTTGAAACAAGTAATGAGAACAAGAATTATGTTTTTAGAATTGTTGCTGGACAAAGTGGAAACACTGGATATAACTATGTATACAGTGGAACTACATACACAAGAAGTCTTTATGATGGAACCAATTCGGTAATAATGCAACAAGCATCTCTAGACGTGTCCTTGTATTATGCAACAAAAACCTATTCATCGAATTCTCCTACTAAAAGATTATTGACACAAGAAACGATAAATCAACACAGTACTTTATATTGGGATATATATATTGATGGTTTACTTGGAGCAGATGA
>JBAZDV010000193.1:0-3105 GCA_041654195.1 Candidatus Methanomethylophilaceae archaeon
CATTGCTATTGTTCAGGCGGAAAACTCTGGATTACTTACTGCCGCTGTGCTGTTAATGTTTGGCGGTGTAATAGGTAAGAGCGCACAGTTCCCATTGCACGACTGGCTTCCAGATGCAATGGCAGGACCAACAACGGTCTCTGCATTGATTCATGCAGCCACAATGGTCAAAGCAGGTGTTTACCTGACAGCAAGATCATATCCCATCTTCGTTCAGAACGTAGATGTTATGCTCTTGGTGGCAATCATAGGTGGTGTCACTGCGATCTTTGCAGCATCCATGGCTCTCAACAATATGAACATCAAGAGGGTCCTTGCATATTCCACCATCTCCCAGCTTGGATACATGATCCTTGCCCTCGGGTCAGGTGGATATCTTATGGCAATCGGTATTGACACAGGAAATGGAGAACTGATAACATTGGGGGTAATGGGATATATCGCTGGAATATTCCATATGATAAACCATGCTTTCTTTAAAGGATTGCTTTTCCTAGGTTCTGGTTCGGTCATTCATTCATGCGGCACGGAAGACATGCGTTTGATGGGTGGTCTTCACAAGAAGATGAAGATAACATCGATCACTATGCTGTTGGGCTCTCTGTCGATTGCAGGGTTCCCGTTGTTCAGTGGATTCTGGTCGAAAGATATGGTGCTGGAAGCGGCGTTCGGTCCTTATACGAATGGACTCGGGGCAGGATCATGGTTCTGTGTGTTGTTCATTTTGGGAATAATCACCGCATTCATGACAGCATTCTACATGTTCCGTATGTGGTTCATGACATTTGCAGGTGAGGAGCGCGAAGCTTCAAAGCATGCTCATGGAGAATCATCAAAATCGATGACGGCACCGTTGTGTGTGCTATCTGTGTTTGCAGTGTTGTCAGGTTTCCTCATAATTTTCGGTCTTGGTGACGTTATTGCAGAAACATTGAAAGTAACTTACGAGTCACTCTTTATGTCATTGCATGTTGAAGTTCACTCTGGAACCGAGATCGCAGAGGAAATATTCACAAATATTTGGACATATGTTGCGATTGCGCTTGCGCTCATTGGTATCTACATAGCATACCTTATGTACGCTAAGAAGAGCGTCAATCCAGGTAAGTTCAACAAGAACGGAGAGGGAAAGTTCTACAAAGTGCTCTCAAAGAGGTATTACTTCCCACAACTCTACAACCAGATTGCTTGGAAAGCAGGATATGGGGTCGCACGCGGTGTTGATTTCATTGATAGAAATGTAATTGACGGTACGGTCAACGGACTCTCTAATGCAGTCGTTGGCAGTGCCGATGTAGTTAGCAAATCGCAGACTGGAAATGTACGCAACTATGCCGGATTCGTCGTAGTAGGAGTAATGGTACTTTCTGCAATACTTGCTATTCTATTCTATGTGATGGGAGGTATCTGAAATGGAAATTCCATTCCTTATGATACTCCTTTTGTTGCCATTGATCGGTGCCATAGTGACGCTGTTCATGGGCGGACAAAGGTCTAAATACGCAGTATATTCAGCAGGTGCATTCTCAGGAATCACACTTATAATGTCGATCTATCTGCTCATTGTCGGTGATTTTGGATCATTTACAATGAGCTATGTTTGGATCGAGGCTGCTGGTCTTACGATGAACTTTGCACTGGGTGTTGACGGTCTGAGCATCTTGATGGTGTTCCTGACATCACTCCTTGTGTTTTTGGTCGTCGTCTTTTCCAGCTCTGAAAAGGACAGGCCGAACTACTTCCATACATTACTTTTGGTAATGGAGGTTGGATTGTTAGGCGTCTACATGTCTCAGGATTATTTCCTGTTCTACATCATGTGGGAAATAACACTCATCCCGATGTATTTCATGATATCCTGGTATGGGGGACCTCGCAGACATTACGCTGCGATCAAGTTCTTCCTGTATACTCATGTGGCGTCATTGATCATGTTGATCGGTATATTCGCATTGGTATTCCAGGCTGCAGTAGTTACTGGTAACCCTGTGGACTTTTCGTTCGCTGCGGTTCTGGCAGGTACAGCAGCAGGATTCGGCGCAACATTCCAGACGTTAGTCTTCGGATTACTGTTCTTTGGATTTGCCGTCAAGATGCCAATCGTACCGTTCCATACATGGTTGCCAGATGCACATGTAGAAGCACCTACGGGGGGTTCAGTCATCCTGGCAGGTGTCATGCTTAAAATGGGTGCCTACGGTATAATCAGGGTTTGTCTTACGGTGCTTCCTGAAGGAGCACAGACGTGGCAATGGGTCATGGTCGGACTTGCTTTGCTTTCGATAATCTATGGTGCATACGCCTGTATAGCCCAGAGGGACCTCAAGAAAATGGTTGCATTCTCATCAATCAGCCATATGGGTATGGTCTTATTGGGTATTGCAGTACTTTCCGAAGTTGGTTTGGAATTTGCAATCTTCCAGATGTTTGCACACGGGCTTATCACGGCAGTGCTCTTCATGGTGTGTGGTATGACTGGTCACAATGTTGGTACGAGAGAGATACCTCTTCTCGGGGGATTGGCTGGAAAAATGCCAATCTATGCAGCATTCATGATGTTTGGTTTCATGGCATCTCTCGGACTTCCGGGCCTTGTCGGATTTGTGGCTGAATTCGGTATATTGTATTCGTTCTGGGATTTCATTGCTGGAACGCAGTACATGTGGATGATTGTATTCGGTATGCTCTCAATGATGCTCACTGCAGGTTTCTATCTGTGGGCGATGCAGAGGACACTTTTTGGAAAGCTTACAGATAAAGTGGACACTTCACATGTTCATGATGTGAGTTTGCCAGAGGGGATAGCTCTTGGCGCATTATGTGCGCTAATTGCACTGTTCGGTATCATGCCAAGTCTTGCTACTGATTTCATTACCATGTTTACAGGAGGCTTCTTCTGATGGATGTATCATTTATCGATACGATATTCGGAAGTTTTGTTCCGATAGCACCCGAAATAATCCTAATAGTTGCAGCGCTCATCATGCCTGCGTTGTTCTTTGTTACAAAGAACGGCAAAGCATGTGCTGCATTTGCACTGATCATGATTGCGTTGTCTGGACTGATTGTCGGTCTGATGATGCATGACGGCGGATTCTACGGCGT
>JBAZDV010000194.1:0-3098 GCA_041654195.1 Candidatus Methanomethylophilaceae archaeon
CTCAGGTTCGTCTTTGAGATCGGAGTTCAGTTTTTGTATGTCCTGTTTCAATTCTTTAAGGGCATCTATGTGATCCTCGTTCAGATGAATGGAATGAATGACATGTTTTGTCTTTCTGATTATCATTCGTGATGCTGCAATGGAAAGTTCACGTTCGGTTTCGATTTTTTCCATTCTTTTATTTACAGACGATACGGTATCTGAGAGTCCTTTCATTGTTTTGTAATGGAAAGGCAACAATATATGATTATGTCAGAGAGATGTGAAAAAGGAGGTTCTAAGAAGACCGACGAACATCTCTTCTTCTACGTTTTTGTCAAATAGATCATAAGAGGGCACTGTGAATTTGACATCATCATATGTTACATCCATCAGTGTCAGTGCATCAGGTCTGGTAAGCCCAAAAGAGACATCTTCGCCGTTCAGGGCGCGTTTTACATCTGATATTTTGGAATTTCCACTACCTACCGACGATATTGCTGCGCAGAGCTTTCTTATCATATTCCATAGGAAGTATCTGGCACGGAATTCCAGGATGACGGCATTTTTTTCTTTTCGGACATCTATCGAATTAATGTTCAATGTAGTGGGTCTTTCATCAGGTCTGCAGAATTTTATGAAGTTGTGTTCGCCGACAAAAAGTTCAGCGCATTCTCTGGCAATGGATTCGTCAATACCTTTGGCAGGAAGGATGTATTTATACACACGTTCCGAGGCAAACCTCGGGTTAAAATTTTCTTTTACTGTTGCTATAGATCTGTAATAAACCCCTTTGGATACGGCGTTGAGTGCTCTTAGAAGATTGAGATCATCATTAAAAGTGGTGTTAAAGACAATTACATTACCTAAGGCATTGACATCACGATCTGTTCTGCTAGCAGGCTTAATATCAAACCATTCTTCCGTTTTATCACCGCCGATTTGAATGAGATTGGAAGCGACCTCGCCGACCACAGTTTTTTTATCAGGCTGTCTCTGGGAGCCAAAGAAATTCTTGCCCAGATAGGCTATTTTTACAGCGACGCGTCTTGTTGTCATTTTAAACGGTACGTAGTTGTTTCATATGTTCTACTCTACGTTGAACCAGCTCTTTTTTTCCAATATCATGGCGGACAAATATGAAATCACTTTTTACATATTGCAATGCTTTTTCACAATTCTGTTCTGCTTCGTTGATTGTATCTGCGATACCGACGACACCGATCGAACGGGAGGTTCCAGTGATCAGTTTTCCGTTTTTGATATCTACGTTTGCATAGAATATGGTGGCGCCACAGTCAGCGATCTTCTTCTCATCAACGGAAATGTCCTTTCCGGATTCTGATCTTACACCATATCCTTTTGGGACCACATATTTGCATACAGTAGCTTTTTTGGCAAACTTGGCACAATCTTCCAGTGTTCCTGTGGCCATTCTATGACAGATATCTGTGAAACTTGATTCCAGTATGGGAAGGACATTCATTGCCTCGGGGTCACCGAATCTTGCATTGAACTCAATGATTTTCGGTCCGTTCACGGTCAGCATGAACTGCCCGTATAACGGTCCACGGTATGGGCAACCTTCTTTTGCCATAGCGTCAATCACATCCCGAATGATCTTTATTGCCGCTTTTCTCTCGTTGGCGGTTACGAAAGGAAGCAAATGGTTGCTGTCAGTGTATGAGCCCATTCCGCCCGTATTCGGTCCCACATCTCCTTCGTAAGCTCTCTTATGGTCCTGAACAAGCGGCATAGGCGACACTGTTTTTCCATCACAGAATACCATTTGGGTAAATTCTTCGCCGATTGCACGTTCTTCTAGAATAACACCCGCACCGCCTATGTTATTATCAAATATTTCGTCAATGTAATCCATAATATCTTGAAATGAGTGCAGATGTTCTCCCTGGACCTTTACGCCTTTGCCGCCAGTGAGTCCGACAGGTTTGACAACAATTTCGTGATCTATCGTTTTCAGATAAGCTTCTGCATCCTTTGCATTGTTGAATGATGCAAATTTCAGGTTGCCTTTGATGTTATGTTTTTGAACAAGTTCTCTCATGAAGGTTTTCGACGTTTCGATCCTGGCTGCTGCTTTCGTAGGTGCTGCACATTTGATACCGACGTTCTCCAAAGCATCAACGATTCCCACATCAAGAGGAGCTTCTGGACCGATGTATGCCAATTCCACGTCGTTCTCTTTGGCGAAAGCACATACTTCATCGATGTTTTTCTCATCGATAAGTTTGTATTTTTTAGATCTAGCAATGATGCCGGGATTGGCATTCTTCATCACGGCATATATCTCAGCACCAGACCTGAATAATGCTTCGACGGCGGCATGTTCTCTTCCACCGCCGCCTACGGTTAAGACCTTCATTGTGTACACCTCAGAGATTCAGCGCCGCGATGATTTCATCAATTCCGATTTCTTTCTTTACGCTGATCTTGAACATTTTTTTATTGCCACCGGTAAGTTTCTCATAATCACGGAGGATCACTTCAGGATTCACGTCTACCGCGTCAGCAATATCGATCTTATTGAGGATTGCGACATCTGAATGGATGAAGATATCGGGATGTTTTCTGACCATATCATCTCCCTCGGTCGTAGAAATGACAACAACCCTATAGTCCGTTCCTAATGGAAAATCAGCCGGACAGACCAGATTGCCCACATTCTCTATGAACAGTACATCGACGTTATCGAGGTCAACGCTGTGAAGTGCTTTGTGAACCATGTTAGCATCCAGGTGGCATTCTTTTCCGGTATTGCAGTTCACTGCTTTCATTCCGGATTTTTCCATCCTGGTAAAATCGTCTATGCCGGTCACATCACCTGCTATTGCACACACTTTCACGCCTTTTGCTCTGAGCTTTTCTGCGATCTTGATGATCAATGCCGTCTTTCCGGCACCTATCGAGCCCATGAAATCCACAGAGACGATATTGTGATCTTTCAGCATATGGTAGTTCTCATGGGCGATATTGTTATTTTCTCTAAGCACGTCATATTCCATTCCGACATTAGTGATGTTGTGCATGCTTTACCGTTAAAACGTTACGATTATTAAGAGTTAGATGCGCGAGATGCAAAGTATCTTACAAAGAGTAAC
>JBAZDV010000195.1:0-3090 GCA_041654195.1 Candidatus Methanomethylophilaceae archaeon
CGGTCATCAATGCTACAAGTGAGACCACCAGAATAACACTGAACCGGTTAACGGTGACGATGTCAATCTTTGAGATCAATGAAGACATCATCTTTCCCGAGAATATCGTTAAATTGTAGCCCAAAAGGGTTGCTATTGCAACACTGAAAAGCAATAAAAGGAAAGATGGATTCATGAAGCCGATGACGCTGTCATTGAGGATATCTCTGATAACTAACATTGTGCCAGATCTTCCCTTTCCAGATACTGACATAGTAATGAGCATCATTACTGCAGATGCTGTGCCGATCGATGCGATCATAGAGATGAAGCCCTCTGGTCTTTTTTCAGGAGTTACTGTGCTAGAGACGATCGCACCCGCTGTTGCGGTGATTCCGGGAAACCATCCGGTAATGCAACCGGTGATTACTCCCTTGATCCCAGGAATCGGGCCTACTGGGTATCTTTCATCATCTGTTTGTTTTGTCAATTTGGTCTTTTTCAATGATTGTAATAAGGCAGGCATCCCAAAAAGTCCTGTAAGAAGCGGAAAAAGAATGTTTCCGTAACCGAACAGACCTTTGCAGGGAATGTCGATATTCATGCAAAAATATCCGAGCGATCCAGATAGTATTATGAGTATCAGTGCCCAAACTCCTTTGCCGATGGTCGATTCGTGAAAGATCATTACCAGCAGTACAATCAAAAGAACTGCAACAGTCAGACTATCCAGATATTCTCCAAGTCCGATGATAAGGAGATATTGCATGGGAATTGCAATAGCTATCGATGCACAGGCACCGACAGCACTTCCTATTGCAGCAGATCTTACTGCAACCATGCCTTTCCCCTCCGATAATAATCTGTGACCAGGGAGCATGCTCAGTACATCGTCTGGATCTGGTGCGCCGATGAAAACAGACGGGACAAAATCAACAAAAGAATGGACGATGGCTGCTGATATCACGCAGGATGCGACACACACAGGAATATGATCAGGAGGGATAAAGGTGGAAAGGAATTCTTCCAAATTCGGATAAAAGGTCAGCATCAATGCGGATAATGTATTGACATGAACTCCTGGCATAAGGCCGGAGAAAGTGCCGATGCAGGCACCGACAATACTTAAGTACACAATGAAAAGAATGATTTCCGTTTCCACGAACAAATACGTGTGAAAGAGGGAATAAAGGGAGTAAGTTACAGTTAGTCGAAGTATACGACCTTGTTATTTACGATCTTTACTTTTAGAAGAGTTTTGATTTCGATCTCAAGTTCTTTTTCCAGTTCGGCTTTTTTTTCGGTCTTCTCAAAAACCACGACGACATCGACGATCTCGCATCCGATCGTGTGCCTCAGTGCGTTAATTATCGCACGCATAGTTCCACCAGTGCTAAGGACGTCATCGATAATTACGACACGATCCCCTTTTTTCAGGCCATTGATAAACATTTTTGTTTTTGAATAGCCAGTGCACTGTGCGATGTCAATCTCGCCCGGAAGTCCGTATCTTCTTTTTCTAATGACGTTATATGGAATGTCTAACGTCAATGAAATCGGAACGACCAGATGGATGCCCATTGCCTCAGGGGTGATGATATAATCACAGTCGAAATTACCGATCCTTATTATTTCGTCAACGATTTCCTGCAACAGTTTTGGGTCCATAAACGGAACGCCGTCTGTTATCGGGTGTATGAAATAGTGATAATCCCCCATGTCCATGACACGGCATTCGGATACGCTTTCTTTCAATTTCTCAAGCATTCTGGGTGTCCTTTGGTCTGCAATGATGTTCTTAAATTTGAATTCTACTGAGTATAGCAGTAAATAATCTTGGCGACTTGAAGATATTGTCATCGTATTTTTATGCTGTTGTATCTCCGCAAGCATGTGCGTACATCTTTTATAAGGATGAAACATAACTGGGAAGTGATATAATGGACCTCGAACAGAGATATGCCCTGATAGCAAGGAATACGGAAGAACTGGTGACCGATGAGGAACTTAAAGCGTTGCTCGCAAAGGATTCTCAGCCTTCAGCGTATATTGGGTTCGAGCCGTCCGGTTTAGTCCATATAGGGTGGGCATTGGTCGCTGCAAAAATATGTGATCTTTGTGAAGCAGGTTTCAAAGTGATCATATTCTGGGCGGATTGGCATGCTTACATCAATGATAAGCTGGGCGGGGAAATTGAGAATATTCGTACATGTGCCAGATATATGGAGGACTGTTTCAAGGCGTTAGGAGTTCCCGAAGATAAGGTGGAATTCAAATACGCATCGCAGATCCTTGATGACATCGATTATTGGGAGAAGGTCTTAAAGGTCGCAAAGGTCACTTCTCTTTCAAGGGTCAAGAGAGCAATGACCATCATGGGACGTTCAGAGGATGAGGCCGAGGTGGATTCTTCGAAATTATTCTATCCTATTCTTCAGGTCACAGACATCTTCTGTATGGATGTGGACCTTGCTTATGCAGGATTGGACCAAAGGCGCGCACACATGCTCGCCAGGGATGCTGCGGAGAAACTCGGATGGAAGAAACCTATAGCATTGCACACGCCTCTTCTTCCAGGTTTGAGTGGCGGAGATAGAATGAATCCCGCGGCATCAAAGATGTCCAAAAGTAATCCGGACAGTAGCATCAACATTCATGACACTTCTGATGATATCAAAAGGAAGATGGGTAAGGCGTTCTGTCCTATGGAAGCGGAAGAGGCCGATACAAATCCGGTACTTATGATCTGTAAACATGTGCTGTTCCCTTCATTGAAAAGATTACAGATCGACCGTCCTGAGAAGTTCGGCGGGCCGGTATCGTTTGAAAGTTACGAAGAGCTCACTGCGATGTATTTTGCAGGAAAGTTACACCCGATGGACCTCAAGAAAGGCGTGGCTGAAGGATTGATAAAATATCTGGAGCCGGTCAACACATACTTCGAGAAGAATCCGAAGAATTTCGAGGACATGCGCGAAGTATTAAAGAGATTAGGAAAGATTTGAGGTCTCTTCTTCTTCTTTCGGCAAACCGTTTACCTTTATCTTCCTGAATTCTGCCATTGTCCTTTGCATGCAGATGTGCAGCATGGCCTCAATGTCACCGACACCT
>JBAZDV010000196.1:0-3089 GCA_041654195.1 Candidatus Methanomethylophilaceae archaeon
CTCACACCCCGACCAAAGAATGAGAGTATAAAATTGGTTGGACTCAGAGCGTTATTGATGAGCAGACATAAAATACGATCAATGCTGCCGGCATCATTAGATTGAATCTGTAGACGATGTCCATTATTCCACCCTTACATATTAGGTTTGAAGAGAGAAATGCGATCAATGCAGACAGTTCGATAAGATACACCGCAAGAATAACTGATACATTTTCTAATCCTGTAATGCCTGCGATCTGTGAAAGGGGGTCTAACATCACGACACTCATCCCGAGAATTATGGGCGCAAAAATCGCAGATGTTCCAGTCATCATATCCAACATACTTTTTAACTTGTTCTCTATGCTTTTTCTAACTCCGTTCTGGTCCTGTAATTGATGAGCAATACTTCCTGCAAGTCTTCCCCCGTCTCTAACGTCTTTGACAGATGATCTGTAAATGTCACAATACATTTCTGCCATCTTCAAAGATATCGGATCAAGTACCTTATGCAAGCCACCTTCGATATCACCCCTTGAGATCGTTATCTCTCTCAAAACAGATTCTGATAATATTGTACAATCGGTCCTTGTTGCAAATGACCTTTCTAACGCCACTTCAAAATTTTCGCCCATTAACAACCTGTTTCCCAATTCAAAAAGCGAATCTTTTAACATTTCTTCCATCTTTATTCTCTTCCTCTCTTTCAGCACCTCTGGGACCATTAATACAAATGAAAAAAGACCTACAGGCACAGCTGAACAGATTATTGCAATGTCCATCTCTACGCCTTTACTCATCTGATAAATAAATAATGGAATTGCGGACAACAAGGGAATTACATAGACAAGACCTTTCATTCCCTTAGATAATTCAAAAAATGGATTTTTTCCCTTCATCGAGATGATGATGACCGCAACGATAGCAGGAACACAGATCAAAGTGATAAATGAAATCATTTTTGAATCAAAGATACTTGCTCCATAATTACTACTGATGCTGAGCATCGGAAGGATCGAGATCAATATCATTGGAACCATGACACCAAGGCCGAAGATCAACATACACGGACTGCTCAGCTTTGAACTATATGATTCGCCCATCTGTTTTAGACCTGTGAGTACAATGTTCTCAGCATCCTTCATCATTCCTTTTCTTTCCTCGATATTTGATGATTCAAATGCTGTGATCATAATATCCACTGCTCTTCTGAATGATGAAATCTCCTTTGGTAAAGATGAAAGAAAATCCTTGACACCAGAACTTATATCTGGCATAGCTCTGCAGTCTGCATCCATGACAATCTTTTTGAATATCTCTGATATATTCTTTGGTCCATTATCAGAAATATCCCTTATTGCACTGTCAAGCGAACTGCTCGACATAAGGGTCGTAGACATCATTCCGATTATTGTAGGTGCCTCGTTCATCAATATTTCCGGAGAACATGATAATTTTCTTTCCTTGAACTGAAAATATACGGCGCCAGGTATCAATATCAATACTAATCCTAGCTGAATAGCCAGATCCTTGCCCATAAATTTGAAGATCAAGACGAAAGACAATACTGAGATAATAGCGGAAGCGATTGTGTATTGCACTCTTTTTTTCATATATATCATGCCCCGTTGAATCTTTGGAACCTTGCTTTGAAGCTTTCAATTATCTCATTCCCACCCTTACCTGTAGATAACTGCTTGGAGAGATGATCGTTTGCAAGTGCGATCCATTCGGGACCATAGAAGCCATCACCATGTACATTTGCCATCTCGACCAAAAATGACCTCATCTCTGATCTGAGCTGGATTTCATCGAGCACATCTTTCTCATTTATCTGAGTAGATTTTATTATTCTCTTTACAGCAGGAGATTCAAAAAACCCTTCTGAAGATGAAATATCAATGAACTCCCCAGCTATATTTGATGTAGAAACAATCTCAAAAAGTGCCCTGGTCTGTTTCATGGTACCTCTTTCTCTGATTGTCCCGATCGTAAGCAGAAAATCTGTTGCCATAAATGCCTCAGGTGCAATTTGCATATCATGAACAACACGTTCATAGACGGATTTTGCGGAATCACCGTGTATCGTACCCATTATCGAACTGCCTGAACGTCCAGTCCTCATACTTTGATAGAGTGTCTTTGCCTCTTCCCCTCTGACCTCGCCGAGAATGATCGCAGATTCTCCCATCCTTAAAGAGACCCTCAATGCTTCATCAGCCCTTTTACTTGCGTCTCCGTCCATCCTTTCGTCTATGAGCATTGTTTGGACCTTGTATCCCATGGCCCTCATCTTCTCACCCGGAAGTTCAAGTGTATCCTCGATCGTTAGAATTCTCTGTGACATCGGAAATTCAAACATCAATGCTGAGAGGACAGAACTTTTTCCCGAACCTCTTGCGCCGCATATCATAAAAGTTGACCTGTTATCAACAAGAAAGGAAAGTACACCTGCAATCTTTGCATCTATCGTACCGTTTCCAATCAATCTTGTCAATGTCCAAGGCATTACGGAATGCTTCCTTATTGCAACCGAATCACCATTAGGACTCATCGGATATCCAACAATTGTTGCTCTGGCACTTCCGCCATACATATCTGTCTCGATGATAGGATTGGATTCACAATATGGAAGCCCTGTATCTCTCATCAGTCTGGTAATCAAATTCTTCACCTCACGATTATCCACCATCAGATTTGTTCTACATCTTACGTGAGAATTGAAACCACCCACCTGATTAAGAGTGATATGAATACGATTGCTTTCACATGGTGCATCGATATAGATGTCTTCCAACCTTGGATCGTTCAAAAGAATGTCAAAAATACCCAACCCGAGAGTATATCGGTAAACAGTATCGCACATGTTCTGTATCGATACTGAAAAAAATTCTGTCTTTTCTAATTCTTTTTCAAAATATTCTCCTGAAACCGCATTTACTCTGTTCCTATCCATGCTTCCGCCGGACTTTCTGTAATCGTTCCTTACTATGTTGATCGCATTCGAAACAAGATCATTTATTCTGGTGGCATATCTATACTCTTTGGGTGTCAGGTTGTACTCTATTTCACCATCAACCGCATTTCCGATAACGACCTTACCATATG
>JBAZDV010000197.1:0-670 GCA_041654195.1 Candidatus Methanomethylophilaceae archaeon
TGCTAATGGTCGGCGGATCGGGGTTTTATATTGATGCATTTGTAGGGGGTATTGACCATATGCCGCCATCGGATCCCGGATTAAGGGAAGAGCTGGCCCGGAGGGCAGAACAACCTGAAGGATATGAAAGCCTGCAAAATCAATTGAAAGAAATGGATCCTGTCACCTGGGCCCGTATAGATCTGGCCAATAAACGCAGGGTACTACGTGCCGTTGAAGTGTGTTTGTCATCAGGCAAACCATATCATTATTTCTTAACAAACACACCCAAAAAGCGGCCTTACGAAATTGAAAAAATAATGATGGACAGGCCTCGTGAAGTATTGTATGAACGTATTGACAGGAGGGTGGAACGAATGATGGATGAAGGATTGATGGAAGAAGCACGCCGTTTGTATCCGTATAAAGAACTCCCTGCACTCCAAACGGTGGGGTACAGGGAGCTGTTCGCTCATTTTGACGGGGAATATTCTTACAGCGAAGCGTTACGCCTTATAAAACGCAATACACGCAGGTATGCCAAACGTCAACTGACATACTGGCGGGATGTGCCTAGAAGGGAAGATCATCCTCTCCTTCGTCCGGTTCCGTCATTATAGGACCGGGAGCCGGATAATCCGGAGTGGCGGTAACTTCCAGCCCCTTTTCCAGACGCCAGGCGGGTACATCG
>JBAZDV010000197.1:680-3064 GCA_041654195.1 Candidatus Methanomethylophilaceae archaeon
TGTATTCCCTGGATTCAATATTGACAGAAGCTTTAACGGCTTCTCCGATCTTGAACGCATCCAGTTCCTTTACCCGGTCTTCCCCAAATAATGAAAGGCAGACCTTGCGCGGGTATCCCGATTCCCGTGTTTCCAGGATAAATTCCTGTTTTACCCAATCTCCACGGGCCCCGGTTCCTTTAAATACCGGACGTTTTTCAATCAAAGTTCCCTGGAGTTCCACTTATGTTATCAGTTTGTGGCCGGAAAGACCTTGTTCATTTCCACTTCAAAGATCAACGTGCTGTTGGGCCCGATAGCATTGCCGGCTCCGTTGGCTCCGTACCCGAGTTCGGAAGGAACGTACAAAATGATCTTGCCGCCTTCGCCTACAAGCTGCATCCCTTCTGTCCATGCAGGAATAACCCTGTCCAGGGGGAATTTTGCCATTTCATTGCGGGAATAGGAAGAATCAAATTCAGTGCCGTCTATCAGAGTGCCCACATAATGAACTTCTACCGTATCGGTTGCGGAGGCACGAACCTCGTTGCCTTCACGGATGATCTTGTACTGCAGACCGCTGGGTAATACTATAACGCCTTCTTTTGTTTTGTTTTCTTCCAGGAACGCTTCTCCTTCCTGTATATTGCGTTCTCCTTCAACAACTTTCTTTTTTTGCATGAAAGCCGTAATGTCTTCGTTCCAGGACATCATTTCTTCCTGTGTGGGATCATCTTCTCTGCCCATAAGTTCTTTGTAAGCCTTGATGACCACGTCGTTATTCAATTCACCGAAATTGGATTGTCTGACCATGGATGCCAGGGAATACCCTACGGCACGACTCAGTGAATCAACGGCTCCCTTTGAAAAATCGGCGTTTGTATCCGATGTGTTGCTGTTACAGGATGCAACAAGCATTCCGCCCATAAGGACGATCGATAGAATCTTTAATGTTCTCATTGTTAAAAATATTGTTTTGAATTATGATCGGGTTTTGTGGCAAACAACAAATGTAAGGTTTATTTCTTGTTATTTAAATAGGAATAACAGCAAATTTTGTGCAAAATACGTGCTCCCACAATGGCATCCCAGGGATCGTTCTCGCCGGGGGCCACTTCACACACGTCAAACCCTATGATCTTCACCGGTGATGAGGCCAGCAAATACAACAGGTAATCCACCTGCTGAAAGCTTAGTCCCCCGGGAACAGGTGTTCCGGTATGGGGACACAAATCCGGAGAAAGGCCGTCAATATCAAGACTTATGTATACCTGCTCGGGAAGGCTCTCCATAATACGGTGGCACTGTTCCCTCCAGGTAAGGCCTTCGTACAGATCTTCATTCAGGGATTCATCCGGGAAAAAAGCAATCCGGGGGTCACTCCGTATAATCAGATGCTCTTCCCGGCAGTAATCCCGTACACCCACCTGGGTCAGGGCAGTGACGGCAGGTATGGATTTAAGGGCATTATACATTATGGAAGCATGTGAAAACGTGAATCCTTCGTAAGCTTCACGCAGATCGGCATGAGCATCTATGTGCAGGATCCCGAAAGACCCGTAATGTTCTCCCAGTGCCTGCAGGTGCCCAAATGGTACTGAATGTTCCCCGCCTACCAGTCCTACCAATTTTCCGGCCCGCAATTGTTCGGAACATTGCAGGTAAACGATCCGGTTCATCCGGGCACAGGCCGAGTTGACTTCGTCCATAACCTCGCCCAGTCCGTTCTCCCTTGGGTCGATACCGTCTTCCCAGCTTTGAATGATCTTCTGTGCCAGGTTACGGGCTGTCCGGTTAAGGATCGGCAATTCTTCGTGTTCTTCCAATGTGGCGATGGGAATGTTCCAGGCTTCGTCTACGCGGGTGTTGAAAAGATCTATCTGAGCAGAAGCATCAATAATGGCTTCCGGTCCCATACGCGTTCCGTCGCGATAGGATGTAGTAACGTCCCAGGGCACAGATATCAGTACAATTTCCGCTTCTTCCCGGCTGAAAGGCAGGGCAAAGTACCTGCCGTTAGGTACTCCCGGCAGGTTGGGATCAAATGTATTCATACTATACCTTCTCTTATTATATCGTGTATATGGACCATACCCGCATAGCGGTTCTCTCTCAGTACGATCAATTGCGTGATCTTATTGGACTGCATCATTTCATAGGCATGAACTGCCAGTTGATCATAAAGTACGGTCTTGGGTTCCCTGGTCATAACATCAGAGGCACATAAATTTTCAAAACGGTTGTTTTTTTCAACCATCCGCCGCACGTCCCCGTCTGTTATAATGCCCTGCAATTTTCCGCTTTGATCCAGTACAGCTGTCGCCCCCAGTCGATTTCTGGAAATTTCAAAAATTGTATCCCGGATGGATTCGCCGGGTAATACTTTGGGAAGAAGGTTATGATCC
>JBAZDV010000198.1:0-3061 GCA_041654195.1 Candidatus Methanomethylophilaceae archaeon
GAGAAATAAGATAGTCGAGAATCCAGATCTTATTCCGGCCGGAATAAGTAAGCAGGATTACATCACAATGCACGTTCGGCAGATAATGTCGGAGGAGGGTAGCATTGATATGTTGGTCATGGGAAGACCCGAGGGCGAAGGATGTTATTGTTTCACCAATGATGTTCTAAAGAATTGTTTTAACGAGTTGCTTCCTAATTATAAGTTCACGGTCATAGATGATGAGGCTGGAATGGAGCATATGTCGAGGCGTGTACTTCCAAAGGCTGACATCCTGATATTCGTTTCAGATCCTACTAAGACAGGTGTAAGAACAGCGGCAAGACTTGCTTCTTTAGCTGACGAGGTCAAAATAGAGGCGGGACGTAAGATTTTGGTAATAAACAATGTGTTCGGAGAGGTATCAAAATCACTTTTGGATGAGGTTTTGCAGTTGAATTTTGATAGTGTTTTCGTAATGCCGCACGATGACTTCATCAGTAAATCAGCGATGGAAGGGGAGGAACTTGACGTTCCTGCGGATACCTCCTTCGGCAAAGCCATGGCAGAATTTATCAAGCAGATCACGAAATAATTTCTTTCAGATGTTTTGGAATATTCTTTGATTCTGTCGTTCCGACAGTCACGTCTCTTTTTATGAGTTCTTGAAGTTTTCCGGACATCCTTGAGACCAATCCAGGAACGATGACGATACCATCGGATTTATTCAGTACATCTGATTCATCCAATGCTTCTTTCACATGTTCAGGATCAAATTTTCCTGCGGCATATGCAGTAAGTACCGAGAGTCCTTCGGTGTTTACGATCTGTAACCATACGGGGATTTTTGATTTTTCAATGTCTGCGCGCACTGTGAAGTAAGTAAGTGAGAAGTTTGTGGTGAACATGATCGGCGAATGTTCATTCGGATTACCTATTGGATAAAGGCCTTGTTTTACCTGTATCGGGACCTGAGGGTCGGTGTAAATATTTTGTCTAAGTGTGAACAAAGGTAACGCTTCATAATTGTTCAGGTCATCAAAGATAACCAGACTTCCATATTTCAATGTTGAAATAACAGCTGTTGCAATGGCATATTCTCCAGAACCGACGCGGTTCATCAGGGGGTATCCGAGTGGTTTAAATTTCTTTTTCAACGCGCTGCGTCTTGCTATCGTTTGTCTTTCAAGACATTCTTTCAGGTTCTTTGAACCAAGGTCCAGAACAAGATCTTCAGCTCCTGCGGCCTTTGCCTTTTCGACAAGAGTGACCGCATCGTTTACGTCAATACATTTGATGGCAAGTGGACATCCAAAGCTTTTTGATAGGGATGCCAAGGAATCGATGTTGTTATCATCGGCGGCATAGATCAGCGGCCTACGTGCTTTGCATAGATCCAAGGTTTCAGCAAGAACGTCTGCATTACTACATTCAAGGATGAACGGGCAATTCCATTCGCTTGCGATTATTTTGACAGCATCAATGAATTTTTTTGTATCATTGGAATCATTCTTAATCGAGATCATATCTACACTGAATACAAGTCCCACACGTTCAAAACGGAGAGATTTGATTTTTTTAACGCGTTCTTTTATAGCATTGATATCAAGTGAATCTGAAATTGTCACAGCGTAAGCTGTGGGGTTAATGAAACGGCGTTCATGACGATAAAGAACGGTCTCACCGCCCATTTCTATGCTTTTGTCTTTTGGTCCTACAGATACAGTCTTTACAAGAGGCGCAGACGTCTCATTAAGCGCATCTTTAGATTCCTGTTTAATATGTGGGCAGTCGTCTATCTTTGCTTTTTGATTTGCAAGAAGCATTGCAAATGCCAAACATGTTGGTTGACCGCAGTCTTTGCAGTTGGTTTTTGGAAGGAGTTTGAAGAATTCTATTGCCGTAGGCATCAGATCGCCTCTGTGAGTTCTTCAGTGTAAACTTTGACCATGTCCATTGCGCCAGGTCCACGTATTATGACAATGTCGGCACCAGATATTAGTGCTGAAAGTGCTGTTATGACCTCCCACCAAGTGATTCTGTGTACAGGGTCACCCATTGACGGGTCCTCATCGTTCGTTGCGTCGCTTACACTCCATGCAGAAGTACAATCACAAATCATTGGTACCTGAAGCATTTTATCACCGTTCAATGCGGCGAGTCTGATCCTTTCGTTGACCGAGTAAGAATAGTCGAGGCCCATTCCTAGTGCTGCCATCAGTGGGTCCATGATGATGTCATTTTTTTGAATACCGAAATCCGTAAGCAGGATGTTCATTTGTTTTGCTAGATTTATATCAAGGTTGGAGAATGCAAGCACCAAGTGATCATTGGCCATTGCAGCGGTTGAGAGTTTTTTGTAATCAGATTCGTCTACTTTGGAAAGGACGAGTCTGCTGTCCTTGACAGAATTGCTTATTGCTGTTAGTGTCTCGATATCTTTCTCAGGAATGCCGCATCCGCTGACCATGATGGGGAGGTCGGTCTTTTCAGAGATTTTCTTTACAAGCGCGGCGGCATCTTCAGGGGTTGTATTTTTCTTACTCGGGTCTGTACCTACGAGACGTAGGCAGATCATATCTGCGCCCAATTGTTTCCACATCAATGCCCATTCGACAGGGTCCTTTTCACGTCCGTCAAACATATCTGCAGCAAGTTTTGGATAATCGCTGATATCGTCGAAGACTTCACCAGCTATCATTGGTCTTCTTTTCGAAGGATTTTCGAATGATAGAAAAGGCATTCCTTTTGCGCCGCCTGCTTTATAATTGCCTTTACCTAAGGCAATCTCTCCTATCTCTCCGCTGTATTTCTCATTGACCGCTGGTATCTCTGTCATTTATTTCCATCCTAAAGTAAAGGTTCCATGTGGAGTGCGGGGTGATCTACCTCGGCCATCCAAGCCATTAATCCTTCTGCATCCTTTGTTATCGTTTCATCAGCAATTTTGTCCATCAGGTCAGGGATGCCGATAGCATCACATCTTTTTTGGAAATCCTTGCAGATCATTTCCTTAAGGTGTTTGGGCATCCAGGATATCCTCTGGATTCCGCCTTCGGCGGAAATGAATTTTTCACTAGTG
>JBAZDV010000199.1:0-3056 GCA_041654195.1 Candidatus Methanomethylophilaceae archaeon
CAGGTATCTCGGTAGTGCTTCAAAGAGCATTCAAGATTGTGTTAGATAGTGGCTCATATACTCTAACGGGAATAGCTACTGCTTTTAAAAAGTCTCTATCCATCGCCGTCGCCTCTGGGAGTTATGTTTTGACAGGTATCGCGGTGGCATTCGAGAGAACCGTTAGAATCGCACTGGCAACTGGTAGCTATGTTTTAACTGGCTTTTCTGTCTGGTTGCGACGTATCTCTACTTTAATCGCCGCCAGCGGTTCGTATGTTCTCACAGGGATTAACGCCACCTTGACAGTATTCTCTACATTATTGCGACCAGTGGTTACCTTGACAAAAACCATTCTTTCTGCCAAAATCAGTAAGGACGACCCTGTGGCTAGAATTGACGACGACAAGCCGTCAGTAAAGAATATAAAATAATATGCGAAAACTATCTATACTAAATACACCGCTCTCTAAGGACAGGAAAAAGACTTTCTTGGGGGCTTCAGCTGCGGCGGCAGCGACCACCCTAACCGTTGACAGTATCGTTGGCTTGGCAGTTGACCAGATACTTTTAATTGGCGAGTTTGGCAACGAGCAGTCAGAGATTAAAAAGACTCACGCATCTACCGCTCCGTCTGGCTCAATCGTAACTCTTGCTTCGGCACTTACTTTCTCTCACGGACAGGGAACCGCAGTAACTCTCTTGGACTACGACCAGATTAAGGTTTCTTGGGCGGAAACTACTACTGGCTCCAAGACCTTGTTGGCGACTATTGATATTCAGGCAGACCAACGAGAAACCATCTACACCGATACCACTAAGAGTTCTGGTTATTACTTTATACATTTTTACAATTCTATCACCACCGCCGAATCTAGTTACTCTGACCCCATACCGTATGGCGACTTTGAGGGCGACACGGTGGCAAAAGCAATCCAGTATGCTCTTAAAAGAAACAACCTAAAAGACTTCACCGACTTCATAGATCACGACTTCTGTATTGAGGAAATAAATAACTGCCTACACTATATTCGTGGCAAGAAAAAGAAATGGACTTTCTTGCAGGACTTTGATTATGAGCTCGGTGACGCCACAAGGGGAGCATACTCTATGGCACTACCAACTGATGTTTGGAACAAATCTCATAAGGCAATCCTGGCGGCAAGACTAAGCGACCGCACCGAGCTAACCTACTTAGACAAGAAAGACTTTGATGACGAACTGGGTGGCGTGATTCATACGACGGTGGCGACGGAGGCTAGTGCTGGCGATACCACTCTAACGGTAGATAGGGCAAACGACCTAGATGACGATGGCACAATTATGGTTAACGGCAATCTGATTACCTATACCGCCAAAACAGATGCTACCGGTGTGCTTTCTGGCATACCTGCGAGTGGCACTGGGGCAATTACTGAAACGCTGGCGGTGGACACAGATGTATGGCAGGACTATGAAGAGGGCAAGCCAGAATACTTTACGGTCTATGGTGGGAACTTCTACTGGTGGCCGATGACAAGTTCCTCAAAGGCGAACTGGGGAATCGTGATTGACTTCTGGACAGAAGCACCAGAGATAGATTCCGACTCAGACACTCTTGACATCTACCGCTATGATATGGTGAAGTATTGGCTCGCGTGGGCAGTAAGAGCACAGCTTAGAAACGACGGAATAAGAACCTACGATGACGCAGACTTCCTACAATTTTCTACTATTCTCGCCGACGCAATAAAGCAAGATGTTTCGGGGCAACGGTTCAAAACGACACCGTCTATAAATAAAATAGAATACTAATGGTTAAGATACCAGATGTTAAACTTAGAGATGTTTCAGAGGGCATTATACAAGCGGTAGATAGCTCTATCGCACCGCCGAACTCAGTCTATCTGAGCTCAAATTTCTGGTTTCATAAAGATATGGGTCGGGCAACTTTAAGAGAGGGCATTACCCAGCTCGGTGATACTATTAGCGGAACTTGCCAGGGGCTATATCAGTTTATTCTTTCTAGTGGCTCTCAGAAACTCTTGGCAGTTTTTGATAACAAGATACATTCTTTAGAAACTGCTACCTGGACTAATCGCACTGCCGTGACCGCTAGTGCTACTGCCCGATTCGCGACCTATCTGGATACGGTAGTGATGGTTGACGGGACACTCGCTAAGAGCTCGACGAATGGAACTTCTTGGGTAACAACTGGTGGTAATTTCGATGTCGCAAATATGCCAAAGGGCAAATATGTAATTGAGTGGAAAGACAAGATTTACACCGCTGGCGTTTCTGGCGAGCCAGACAGATTGTATTTCTCGTCGTTGCCGATTACGGGGGCGGTGAGCTGGACAGACGCCACCGCAGGGTATATTGACATATCCCCCGAAGACGGCTCTGGTAGTATCGTGGGCTTGTCAAAAGTGCCTGGGTATCTTCTAATATTCAAAGAAAGAACTATCAAGCGGTGGAACGGACAATCTACTTTCCCAGAGGACTTAATCAACATCGGCACTACCTCACAGGAAGCTATTGTCTTTGCTAGACAAACCGTATTCTTCTGGAATAGCCGAGGGATATTTGAAACCAATGGTGGTTACCCTCGCAAGATTTCACGACGAATTGAGAATATTGTCAATGCCGTCAATAGTTCCTACTCGGTATCAGGTTGGAGCGATAAAGATAATGTATATTTCTCAGTCGGCGATATTACCCTAGATGGACTGACTATCAAGAATTGCGTCGTCGCATATAATATTGACACTCAGACTTGGGCGTTGTTTAGTTTCCCACAAGATTTTAGGAAGTGGCACACCTATGTATCGTCTGGCGAACATTTAATCGCTGGCGACACCACTGGCAAGGTCTGGAAAGTCTTTGACGGAACGGCGGACGGTACAGCCAACATAGAGTGGCTACTACAATACCAAACCCAAGAGTTCGGACACCGAGCTAGGTATAAAGACCTGTCTAAGATAATCCTATTGACAGACGCCATAAATAGTGGCACGGTATCAATTCGTTCCGAGGCAGAGGACTTTCAACCATTTGGCACATTTAACCAAGATATCTCGGTAATCCGCGGACACAAG
>JBAZDV010000200.1:0-3053 GCA_041654195.1 Candidatus Methanomethylophilaceae archaeon
ATAGATATTATCTATATCTGAGGCAAAACGTTCAAACGCATACTTAACATCTTCACTATGGACGATTTCGGATTGTTGTTTCAACCCGGGAACATAGGTCGTCGTATAAACCGCGATGCAGGTCGAAATAATCGCGAGAATCAGCATCAGAGCAATTACAGTTGATACTGCTTCATCAGGATTCTTCTTCATAAGATAAGCTCCTTTGCATAGATAACACTATCCGAGGTTGAAAGCCGCAGACTGCTGTTACCAGAAATAGTTTTTGGAATTTGAACTGCATAACACCCTCCAAGATCGAAAACTGTTTTTGTTTCATTCCTACAATCGGTAAGGTAGAGTTTTTCCAGAACATATTTGGTTCCGTTATTGGTCAGAGAGGCTGTGAGTTCATCTCCATCGACCCAGTCACCACCTTTATGCCAGAAATAAAGGATAGTATCGTTTCCGTTTGTCGCCAGATTCATTGATACGTCTATGACCGTTTCCCGGTTGCCAGGCAGTAAATTAAACGCCGATGCGGCAAACAGAGATACAAGAATTAGCACGAGTGCTATTAGCAGCATTTCTCCGACAACCGAAGTAACACCATCATCTTTGTTGTTTAGTTTCATTTTTACCTCAGATAAAATAGATAAACGTCACCACTGTTGCGATCAACATTATCATAGAATGCTTCAAACCGCACAAAATACTGTTCGACGACATCTGACCTGCCATGATCCCGGAGAAGAATGCCAGAATCATTCCTATGTGGAACATGTCTGCTTTGTTCGAACTGATGTCAAATGTGATGTCATACGCGGAAAAACTTGAGATGAATGCAACGTTCATCTGATATGCAGAGTAGAGATAAATGCCGAATGACAGATAGATCACAGCCAGATAAACAAACGATACATTCAGGCGTTTGCTTTTCATTTTGACATAGTGTTCAAGATCCGCGATTGCAATGGTCAAAATCTCACGAATGTAATCGGTCACTTCACTCGCTTTTACGAGAAGGGATATAGCCCGTTTTACGGAGACAAGCCCTATCCGCTCTTCCATACGGACAAGAGCTCCCGAAAGTTGTGCCCCGTAGGTAAGTTCTTTTGAAACAATATTAATTTCAGAAGACAAAACTCCGGTTTTATTTTCCGAAATAGTTACAATTGCCCCTTGGAGAGTCATACCAACATCACGCATGTCGGCAATTTCCCTGAGAAATTCCGGCAGTTGTTTTTCAACCGTATCCACATATTTTCTCCTGATCTCATAGGCAAGCATCAGAGGGGCAACCCCCGCAACGATCATTGCACAGATCAGAACTTCGAATGTGTATTCCGGGAAGAGCACGGCGAAATAGCCACCGACCCAACTGATGAACAACCCTGCTGCTAAAATCACTCCGATGATAGCTCCAATAGCATAATCCGAAATGAAAAATTTTATTGGATGGTGCAGTATATCAAGCAACCGAATCATCTTCTTTCTGGAATTGATTTGTTTGATGAACTCTGCATCAGGTTTTTCATCTTTTCCCGGAACAAGGAGATCAGTTCCGAATTCACTGTCCCTGATCTCACGTTTGGTAATATCCAGATTATCAGGCGGGAGAAGAATATAGAGAATTGCAATCAGCGTAATTGCCCCAAGCGGGAGGAAGATATACATCAAGGGGAGAATATTTCCCATGGTACTTTGTCCCGAGAGGTTCTCGGCAACGAGCATAATAATGATGGCAATCGGTCCTGCAACGAATGCCGTTACATAGATTTCTGCGATCATCTCCAGAAACTGCAGGAGAGATTCCAGTTCCTGACGGGCAAGTTCACGGTATGATTCGGATTTGGCATTAAAAAAGTTGGAGAGATTCCCCCCGCTTCGGTAAATGAGGCAGAGATCGTTTAATAGTTCACGAAAATTATCCGACGGGGTTATTTTTATCGTGTTCTCCATCGCAGTCAGAAGGTCCTCTCCGAAGAGTTCAACATCCCTTACAATGAGCCCGCATTCTTTTGATACTTCTCTGTAAAGATCGGCAGCATCATAGACATTTCTGATGATTTCATAGAGAGTCATCGTAGATGATAATGCCTGCATATAAGTAATGGCAAATGGAAGATCCAAATCGATTTTACTTTTTCGTCCATGTGCTTCCAGGATAGGATAATAATAAAAACAGGCAAAAATACCGATCGGGACCAGTATGCATCCGAGAAGAATGATCGACCATGTCGGAATGATGAAGGATATCTCTATCTCCATGACATAAAGAAGAGCTCCTATCATGGCGATAAGTACGCAGGAGAAGATGCTCATAAGGATTGTAAGCATCAGGTACTGGTCGACAGGAATAGTGATGTGGGATGCCCGAAGAGAGATTCCCAGTTTTTTATTATTGAGTATCCGGTCAAGAAGGTCTTCAAATTTTTTCATGTGTTTTTCCGCTCTCTTATCTGGGTTTCAATGATCACTTTCTCTACAGCTTTTGGACTTGTATCTCCTGATGCGACCATCTTTTCGAGGGCTACTTTTTTGATGTCGAGTCGCGTGCGTAGTTCCTCTTCTGACCAGTTATTCTGATAGGCGATATTATCAAAAACAGCTGAGGTGGAATACACTTTGTCAAATCTATCTGTCTTGTGGTTCCACTGGAATAACGGAGCCCAGATAATTTTATCATCATTCACGGTAATCTCGTTCAGTGAAAGACAACGCCTGAATCCTTTTCCTTCTCCATAAAGCAGGCTTTGGACAAGAACCAGGTCAAGTGCCCCAAACATGGCGACAGGTACATTAATCGGTTCATTTGTTAACCGGTTGATTGCTTCTTTGACATTTCCTGCGTGAAGCGTGGAATATGTTGTATGACCGGTATTCATTGCCTGGAAGAGTGTCTGGGCTTCTTTTCCACGTACTTCACCTACGATTATGTACTCAGGTCTCTGACGAAGAGCTGCTTTCAATAGTGAGAACATACTGATGTTTCCGGCACCTGAGATGTTCGCCACACTTTCCCGTGTTTTCATGGGTAGCCAGTTTACATGCGGCAGTTGAATCTCTCTTGT
>JBAZDV010000201.1:0-3041 GCA_041654195.1 Candidatus Methanomethylophilaceae archaeon
TACCGCTATACAAGAATCCGTAACCACATATAACGGTTGGAGAACATTCTCCTCTGTATCTACTGGAGATTCCTCAGCTTCTCTGTTTACTGAGGCTTTGAAGGGATTCACTGGTGGTGCCGTACTAGCTGGCACAATAACTGGCAGTACCACTGTTGCTATAACTGGCAACAAGATCTATTTGGACATCTCGATGGATGGCACTAACTGGGGAGAAGTTGCCAGTGGCACAACCACCAATCCAAGTAGCTCTACTACTGGATGGACAATTGATGCATCCCTTATCAATGCACCGTACTTTAGGTTGAGACTTACAGTCTCCACCTACAGTGGTACGGTTACATTCGGATACTGTGTAAAGAAATAACAAAACTAATAGTGCGCGAGGGCGGGCAACCGCCCTTTTGCACATAAGAGGATAGATGGCAACTATTTCAATGATGAGTCTTACTACCTACATAGACAACCTACTGGGACGTACTAGTACTACGCTTGGTAGGGATTCTATTCTGGCTGGGATGGAAGACATAGTAAACAAGCTTGAAATGTTTAAGCCAGATAAACTACTTGAGTTACATACAGAGCTGCCAATAATCGCTAGCCCAACTACGCTACATGCAATATCGCCAACTACGAAGATAACATGCAATGGTGAAGATATGGTAAGAACTGATGGAAGAACGCATATCGGGAACCCATACTCGTTAAAGAATGATAGTGCAAAAACACCACATTTTTACACGGTTGGTACTAAGATATACATTGTGCCTTTTGATGCCACCACGAACTCGTATGAGCTTCAAGGACTGGTCTACGGGGTTGATGGTTCTACGCTGGTATGGCCTAACAAGTATGTGTACCCATTGGCATTATTCTGCACTACAGAGATACTATATAAAGAACTGTCTGCTGAGCTTGCCGCTATCATACTATTGCTTGGTTCACTTGAAGTAACTGGCTCTACCCTTACGTCAGAATTTGCAGCAGTGCAAACCAGACTAACGGCAGATGACGTTGAACTTGCTAGCGCTCAACTTGGAAAGCTTAGGGCATACCTAGAACAGTTGCAGATAGAGACAGGGATACAATCAGTTAGTTCACAAAATGCAAGTTTTAGGATAAACAATGCTGGCATGCTATTAGCTACGTACCAAACATTCAAGGCACGATACCTTGAATACTTTGGTATTGGCAGTGCTCCGAAAAGTGAGGCATAATGACAATAGGCACACTATACGATACAGCTAAACGCTATCTCCCTGAGCTAACCACTAGGGAGTTTGTGCTTTTCTATAATCAGGCACTAGAGAAGATCTCTTATGACTTGAATATAGCAGAGGTAACAGAAGTGTTTACTGGGGCTGATGTGGCAGCAATGCCAACACTAGCAACCAAGATACTTGATGTTATCTATGACGGTAGTAGTCTTAGCAGGGTGATGAAACGATGAAGAATTACTGGTATATAAATAGTGGAGAACTTAAGTTCATAGACGATTATGGCAATGATGTTACATTGTCTCCAGTCACCGTTAGATACAGAAAGAGATTTAGTAACGAAATAAAGACAGTAGAAGAAATTACTCCAATTGTTAAAGACGGGACGATAACCATTAAGCTTAATGGAGATCCTCCTGCTTGGGCTGTCACCGCCACGGGCGATATAACTGCTGGAACATATTTTAAGTTTTTAGAACCAGCAACCTATGGCGGGACACATACCACATCAACCGACTTGGTATACTACTACAGTGCAACTCATATGTATGTAGGCCGCAATACTGCCAATGGGGTAGTATTCAGTGAGTTATGTGCTATAGAGGATTTTGATAGTGGAAACCCAGTATTTGACTATGTTCTCGCAATTAACCCGTGGGAAGACCAAGATGACGAGCTTGATGCAGACATACAGTTAGCAGCATTATACCTTGCAGTTAGCAGGGCTGCTGATTTAGCTGGCGGGGATGCAAAGATGAGCAGTTATTTCTATAACAAATATAACAACATGCAGAAAGAGCTTAGGCGTAAGTATAACTCGGCTAAGTATAAGAACATAACAATAAGGCCTAATCAGTTTTAGGAAGGAAGAAGGATGAATTATACATCACCCTTACCAGTGGATAAGAATGGGAACCCAGTTCCTGTTTTTGTTCCAGCTACAGGAAGAACAAAGATACTAGTAATGGAGGCTGCTGCAACATTGGGATCACTGACCCCTATTGCATCGGCCACCAAAGTAATGTCCAGCACAACTCTAGCCAGCGTAAGCACTGACACCCTAATAATCACATCCAAATTAGATGGGTACGACGGTGATCAAATATCGGTAACCGTAGCAACTGCTGGCACGGAAGGCATAGCCGTTACTGGAAAAGATATTGTGATAACGCCAGCTTCTGCTGGGTCAAAAACAACTACGATAAAAGGGTTGCTTGAAGCAAACGCTGACTTTAACAAAATAGCTACCTGTGTAGTAAATGGCAATAGTAACATTTCAACAAGCCCTGCCCAGACTAAGCGGTACCTTACTGGATATGATGATGGCAAAACCCCAACGACAGTAAGAATTTACAATTCGTCTGAAAAGACTGCATGGGTTGGCACATTCCCAGAAGGCAATAATGGGACACTTGCTGCGTCTATGCCTATACCCCCATATGGCGTAGAGTGGATAGCAGTATATCCTGGGGAATATATTACTGGGAAATATACAACTGGGGCAGTTGCTGTTAATCTGTACCTGACACCAGGAAGGAAGTACTAATGGCTTTAGATCAATCAATATATCAAGTACTTGTACATGATTCAACTGGGCATAACCCTGACCAGTGGATGACGCTTGGGGCATTCAATACTCTTATGAGTGACGAAGAGGATGCCCGCCTAAAAATTCTTGAGGCGAGTCTATTTGATACTGTTGTGGCCAAATTGTCTGATGCTGGCAAACCACGAACAACGCAGGTGGCTGCCAGTGCCATTTTAACTGCGTCTGGCACAGTTAAAGCAGGAAAAACAGTAACTGTAAATGATGTTACATATACA
>JBAZDV010000202.1:0-2962 GCA_041654195.1 Candidatus Methanomethylophilaceae archaeon
CTGCAAAGAAAACCCTCTATTTACACACACCATATTTGGTGCCAAACAATTCTTTGGCCGATGCTTTAAAAGTGGCAGCAATGTCTGGTGTTGATATAAGGATCATAATGCCCGATAAACCAGATCATATGTTCGTGTATTGGAATAACATCTCTGCAGCCAACGATCTAATGAAGAACGGCATAAAAGTTTACATGTATCATCGCGGATTCGTTCATTCCAAAACGATTGTCGTAGATGAAAAATACTGTTCAATAGGCTCGGCAAATCTTGACGACCGCTCAATGGTGCTAAACTTCGAAACCAATGCAATGATCTATTCTGAAAGGATCGGAAAGGAAATGAATGATGCATTCATGGAAGATCTGACATACTGTACAGAATATTCTTGTGAAGAATACAACAAAAGAACGACTTGGATGAAGTTTAAAATAGGAATATCAAAATTGTTCAAAGGTCTAGCATGATCATTTCTTACCATATGCGCTATCTTTTCCAAGATTCTGTCTATAATGAATCCTGATCGAAGAGGGTATGTATGACAAATATCTTGAAAATGCAAAAGTGCCCATGGCCATCTTTGCAGGTGGCGACTTTTCCTTTCCAATGACTGTATTTCTCTTCTTTTTGATATTATCAAGAAATTCATCTATGTCTTTCGCATCTGACACAGAAACCACGTTGCCTAATTCCTTCATTAAGTGTCCATCAGTGCCTGCCGTGTACCCCAGCCCAAATTTGGATGCGTTTGATAGGGCCATTAGATTATTTTTTCTAGTCATCCCGCTGCATATGACCTCATACGCATCGAGACGTTCGGTAATCGACGAATTCAAATAACCTTTATTTATACACTTTTGAACGCCTTTATTGAATCCAAAATAACCCATTGGATGTGCTGCAGATATTAGACAATTCTCACTTTCCAATGAATTCACAATCCATTCTGTGTCTTTTCCTATAGCAAGCCACGGACTTTTTGGAACATATGGTTTTATGTTTTTCATCCAATATTCTTTAAGTGTTCCAATGTCATAAAAATATACCAGGAGATGCGGTCCATCCCAAGAACTGATCTCAATTCCAGGTATGATCATAATTTTTGGATTGATTGTGTGTGCCTCTTCGACACCTGCAATAAGGTTGTGATCGGTAATTGCAAAACAAATTTTTCTTTTCTTCGCCAGATCCATTGCCTTACTTACACTGGTATATGAATCAGAATAATGCGTGTGAAAATGCATATCTGCACAGAAAAGTCCTTCCTCGGCCATCATGTCCCAATTGGGTTTATCAAACGTAACCCTTGGATCTTCTCCCTGTTGCTTTGACATATCATCTCAAACAGAGGGATCTCCAAACATCCTCTGAAGCATCCATAACCTCATCGCAGTCCAATGTCAGTATCCTTCCATCACGAACGATAATGTCTCCCTGACAAATAACGGTCTTCACATTCAGACTGGATGCCGAATAGACAAGATTTGCAATAATGTTCTCAGACAGCAAAGGTCTCATATTGGGTGCCTTTCCGTCTAAAATGATTAGATCTGCCAATTTACCAGGCTCGATCGAACCCAATGTATTGCTCATACCGATCGCTTTTGCACCATTGATCGTTGCATAATCCAACAATTGCTGCGCCGGTGTGACTGTTGCATCCCATCTGCTTGACTTCTGCAAAAGTCCCAGTATCTTCATTTCTGAAAACATATCCAATGAATTATTGGTATTGTTGCTATCCGTTCCTATAGAAACGTTCACTCCATACTGCATGAACTCTGGAACAGGTGCAATTCCTCCTGTAGCGAGTTTCATGTTTGATACTGGACATGTAGAGACAGAAACTTTTGCTGCTGCCATCAATCTTACCTCATTCATAGTAAGCCATGCCGAATGCGCAGCTATTCCGTTAGATGTAAGTGCACCAATACTGTCCAACCACTCTACGGGCCTTTTGCCAGTCTTTCTCTTATGATCGTTTACTTCTCCGCGGGTCTCCGAAAGATGGAAGTTTAATGGAATTTGTTTCTTATCAGCAAACTCTTTCGCTCCCAGACATGTCTCTTCGCCACAGACATATACACCCTGCAGTCCGACACCTGGGACGATCTTTCTCATCCCTTTGTGCGTCTCATAGAAATGTTTACAATTGTCCACAGGATTTCCTTTTTGTGTTGTGTACTGTTCATCGAGACAACACCAACAAAGCACACCTCTGATCCCTGCATCCTTCACTGCTTTCGCAATTATCTCTTCTGAATAATAAAGATCTACGAACGTGGTCGTACCGCCACGCATCATCTCCATACAACCCAATCTAGCACCGATTTCAATATCCTTATCGGTCCTATCAGAATCGATCTTGAACACTTTGTTCAAAAAATCAGAAAATTGAAGATCGTCGCATGCTCCCTTCAAAACAGACATCGCAACGTGTGTATGGGTATTGATCATTCCGGGCATGATAATATCGCCGGAAGCATCAATATCGATATCGGCAGAGCCAGTATATTTGATTCCGACGGAAATTATCTTATCATTTTCTACTACGACATCTCCCCTTACAACTCGTCTCAATGCATCCTGTGTCACAATCCATGCATTGCGAATAACCATCAACATAAGGGCATGATTCCTATCCTGGGTATTAATCATTTCGTAACTTCAAAAATATGATATATCGGCGTCACTATGATTGAGATATGAATGCCAAGGTGATATTCTTAGGTACAGGGGGCGGAAGACATACGACCATGTTCCAGGCTAGAAGCACCGGCGGTTTCATTATTGATACAGGTACCAGAATTCATGTAGACCCGGGACCTGGTGCACTTACAAACATGTGTCTTATCAAATATAATCCTGAAAAGACCGATGCTGTCGTAATCTCACATTGCCATCCTGACCATTATTCCGATGCAGAAGTGGTAATAGAAGGTATGAGCAAGGGCGGATGGGT
>JBAZDV010000203.1:0-2958 GCA_041654195.1 Candidatus Methanomethylophilaceae archaeon
TGAAAGGACATCTACTGCTTGTCGTTCAGGGATGTTCGTTATTTTGGATAAAGTATCATGAAGGTCATCGTTTGCAGTATAGATCAAATCGTACATATCGTTGCTTACAAGTCTGCAGGCTTCTTTATTTCTCCCTGCTTCTACAAGATGATACAATCTTTCATGAGTTCTTTCAATATTGTCATCAAGTATTTCTTTATCATTGAGCCAATAATCTGCAACATAACTGTGCCAGTGGGATTTATTTTCAGGTGAGGCCGCTGAGAGTACATTGTTTCTGAGAATTTCGTCAATGACCGTTTTACCTGTTACATCGATAGGAACAACAGATTTTTTTGCCTTTGGAAGTATTTCTAGTGGTACTGGAATTCTGAATGCACAAGCGCATCCAAGAGCATGCATATCTTCTTCGGAAAGTTCTTCCAAAAGAACAGTTGCATTTTGTCTTTTCAGGTCAAGGAGTGCATTTATATCGATGCCTTCCTTCGCGGCGTAATCTTTTATCTGATTTGCATCATCCATTCCTATGGGTGTAAGAAGGTAGGATTTTCTTTTTACTTTTCCACCTTTGATATGGGTTTGTTTCTCTTCAACATAATCTTTCTCTCTGAGTTTCTTTAGTTCAATGGAAGCATGCGCCCTGGATATTCTGAGAGAGGTGGCAATACCATCCTGTGTCAAATCCCATGGAATGTTGTAAATATCGTTGGGATCGGTCATTTTGTATCTGTCAAGGTGCAATATTATTTTTTGTCCAATGCTCAGATTACCCATGTTATCATGTGGACATTATTGTAGTGATTTATTGTATTATCGGTCTTTTATGATTAGGCCAGATTATTTTTTTTAATGTGTTATGATATTTTTTGGCATTAGCGTATTAGTTGTGTTTTTCCGTATAGTTAAATATCTTTTTGTGATGATTAATAAAAACATGTCAAGATTATTGATTTGCAGTGAACACGATATTTCGTCGGTCAATATGAGAGCTCAGTTATTAAGCAAGAACGAGTGGGAAGATCAAGGTTCGGACGGAAGGAACAGTTATTGTGTTTGTGGTAATGATGTGATGCTGAGCACACCAGATATTCATATTTATGCAGACGACATTGATGATGTTGCAAAGAAATTCGGGATTGCGGTTGATGATATAATTTTTATGAGCAGACACAAGGCTGCAAGTGCTATACCAACGTTAACTGTACACCCGATTGGCAACTATAAATCCGCCGATTTAGGTGGTAAGGTTGGAACATTAGTGAAAGCCACACCGGCATTGATGACAGATGCACTTAGAAAGATTGCTGTGATGAATGATACTGAACATGAAGTGTCATTCGAAGTGACGCATCATGGCCCCTATGTCAATGTTCCAACAATGTTCATTGAGATTGGAAGCGACGAGTCCCGTTGGGGGGACATTCATGCTGCAGAGATTCTGGCAAATGTCATCACAATGATGGAAAAAAACGGTTATCCGAATGTTGTCGGTATAGGCGGAGGACATTATGCTCCGAGATTTACAGAAATTTCTTTGAAATATAAGATCAACTTCGGGCATATGATCCCAAATTATCAACTTGAAAATTCTTCTGATGACGATATAATCAGGATGCTGAGATTAGCGACTGAAGGTACGTTGACAAAGATGGTGTATATCCATAAAAGGGCAATGAAAAAATCTGAAGTGATGCACATTTCTGATCTGATCGAATCCATAGGTTTGGAAATCATTAGTTCGAAAGATCTAGAATTCCTAGTGTGAATTTACGAACGTCCCTTTGATTTCTTTTCCAAGAATTGCATTTTCAAGTTCATCAAAATCTCTTCCGTTGATCATGAAAAGATCAATTTTATTCTCCATGGCAATCTTAACACCCAGGGGGTCAAAGATAGAAGATTTGCCTGCGTCATGATCGTGATAGATAACATTACGTAATTCTTCGATGGTCATTTTCAAGAATCTTTTTGCATCTGGATTTTTACGGGGATCGTCTGAATATACGGCATCAACGTTGCTTGCATTTACAATACGGTCAGCGTCAATTAGGGTAGCGACCATTGCTGCAACCGCATCGGTTGTGTGTCCAGGTTCTGTTCCACCCATAACGGCAATTTTACCAGGAATTGATACACTGGCACATTCCTCAGCAGTTGTAGGTATCGAGTCGATTCTCATGTCGCCTAAAGCAATAGAAAGCAATCCTGCATTCACTCTTGTAATGCCTATTCCTAATTCATCCAATTGATAGGTATTTCCACCCAATTCTCTTCCGGTCTCGGAATAATACCTAGATATTTTTCCTCCTCCGCAGATGATGATCAATTGCACGTTTTTAGCGACGTTTTTGAGCATTTTAGCGAGTTTTCCGATATAGATGGCATCATCTTTTTCGGGGATGAGAACAGAACCGCCAATCGAGACTACTACTTTGTCCACGGTATCCACCAATACCTTTATTATTAAAATGGCTTTCCTATGAAGGTATGGGTTGGTGCTGATGGCAGAGAAAGGTAACATTGAGAGAGCCAGATATGATTTTAAGAAGGCGATGCAGGAGATCGTCGATATTAAGGGTCGAGGCACAGAGCTTATTTCAGTGTATGTACCAGAGACGAAGCAGATCTCAGACGTCACATCATATCTGAGGGATGAGTATTCTCAATCATCTAACATCAAATCTAAATCGACTATGAAAAATGTCATGGGCGCAATTGATTCGATCATGTCCAGGTTAAAAACCTTTAAGTCTGTGCCCAAGAACGGTTTGGTCATATTCTGTGGCGAGGTGCCCAGGGCTGGGGATCAGACCAGAATGGTGCAGTTCGTTTTGGATCCTCCCGAGGCCATCACTACTTTCGTTTATCGATGTGATTCAGAATTTTTTACAGAACCTTTACAAGCGATGTTGCTTGATAAGAAGTCATACGGCCTTATCGTTGTCGATAGACAGGAAG
>JBAZDV010000204.1:0-2958 GCA_041654195.1 Candidatus Methanomethylophilaceae archaeon
TAGCCACGTTCGGAGAGGATAACCGCTGAAAGCATCTAAGCGGGAAGCCAACTCCAAGATTAGATTTCCCTATAGATAGGTTGGAGACTACAACCTTGATAGGTTACAGGTGTAAGCGCAGCAATGTGTTCAGCCGAGTAATACTAATAAATCAATTGGCTTTCACCTTTTATTTTATCCCATGTGGATAATACTTTTCTCTCTCTACAAGCGGAATACCAAGCTAAGGCAAGGTGACAGGTTTCAGGTATCAGGTGTCAGAAACCCCAAACCAAAACTTTCTTTGGGCATTGAAAAGAGATACATAGCATTCATTCTCAATTCTCAATTCTCAATTCTCAATTATCTCAGAGCCGTTAGCGATGGTGGTTATTGCAACGAGGTAACACCTGTTCCCATTCCGAACACAGAAGTTAAGCTCGTTTGCGCCGATGGTACTGCATGGGCAACTGTGTGGAAGAGTAGGTCGCCGCCATCGCCAACGGCTCTGTCGTTTTTAGAGAACAGGGGGCAGGGGACAGGGGACAGAATTGATACTATGGACGCAATGGACTAAATGGACACTATGGACGAAATGGACAACCCTTCGAGATGTCTGTTTTGTCCATGGTGTCCAGTTAGTCCATTGCTTCCAATATATTCTACAGCCTAAAGCTAAGAAATAATGCTGATTGGAACAGTTCTTGTATTACACTTGAGAAGAATATAATCATATCCGGGAGGAGAAATGAAGCACCTTAGTTATAACCTGTTATCCAGGTTTGTCTTAGGCTTAATCATCTGTTTATCAAGCACCCTACTGATGGCAAAGCTTGTTCAGCCCACTCAGGCCTTGCAAGCTGCCAAGCAGTATTTATCACAAAAACCGGAGGCAAAAAACCTCGCTTGGACTTATGATCAGATATATGCCTATCAAAATAGCGCATTACAGAAAATCAGCACCACACAGATAACCGATGAAAACACCACACTATACTTTATTATGTTTTCCGATGCTAATTATGCAGTTGTATCTGCTGAAGACAACGCTTATCCTGTTTTAGCCTATTCTGTGGAAGGCCTTACCAGAGTCAACGATCTACCACCAGCCTTTTATTGGTGGTTATCAAACTATAGTACTGCCATAACAGATATCCGCGTGGCTAAAACCCAGAACCAGGAATACAACACGCTATGGAATTCACTTGTGAGTGGAAACTACAATCCCGAGCCCAAGCACACCAGATCCGTGGTTCCCTTGCTAACCACTATGTGGAATCAGGATTGGCCTTATAATGCCTTGTGTCCTTCCGATCCTGCGGGCCCGGGTGGAAAGGTTTATGCCGGTTGCGTAGCCACAGCAATGGGTATGGTTATGAAGTATTGGGATCATCCCACTACGGGAACTGGTAATCACACTTATTATGCCAGTGGTTATGGCTACCAATCTGCAAATTTCGGTGCAACAACCTATTTATGGGATCAAATGCCGGATGCAGTGGGTACGGATTATATGGCTGTTGCTACCTTGTTATATCACTGCGGAGTAGCTGTAAATATGGGTTATGCCCCTGATGGTTCAGGAGCTCAAAGCACTGATGCTGCAGAAGCCATGGTAGATTATTTTGGCTATCCAAATGCGCAATATGTAAGTAAGGACAGCTACACTAATACAGCTTGGAATGATTTAATGACAGCTCAGATAGATAATGGCAGCCCTGTTTATTACAGCGGGCATAGCACTGGTGGCGGACATGCCTTTGTGCTTGATGGCTACGACACTGCCAATCATTTTCACTTTAATTTTGGGTGGAGCGGTTCCAGCAATGGCTATTTCAATACTACCAATATCAACGGCTTTTCAGATTGGAATGGAGCTATCATCAATAGCATTCCAGCCAATTACAGCATCAGCAATATTCCCGTTAAGCTAATGGCAAGCGACACCACCGTTGGCAGTAATTTCAATGTAACTATCAAAACTAACCCCATTTTGGGCAATTGGAATATAAACCATTACGATTTTGAGCTTTACTACGATTACACCTATGTAAACTATGTTGGCTATACCATAGACGGTACAATCTCTCAAGGTGGAAACATCAGCGTTGTTGAAACCAGTCCCGGAACCATCAGTGTATCCTGGGACAGCACCTCCAATTTGGCAGGAGGCGGAAACCTGGTAAAATTTACTTTTGCTGCTTCCGAACAGGGAGATTACCTTTTCGATTTAATCAGCATGAATTATAATACCACTCCAGTTACCAATACAACTTTTGTGATGGTTTATGCCACACCGCCGGTAGCTACATTGGCACAAAGCAGCATAACGCTAAGCAATATAATGCATTTGGCATATAATGCTATAGGATCAACTTCCATTAGCACTACCTATCTGCTTCCATCATGGAATGTTACGCATTACCAATTCAATATTGCTTTTGCTCCAGACAAACTGGAGTATGTCGGATTTATCACCGATGACACAATGAGTTCGGGCTTAGATGTGCAGGCAAGCGAAACTGCTCCGGGGATATTATCCGTTACCTGTGATAATCCTGCAAAATTTACTGGGGCAGGGGTTTTACTCAAGCTTCAGTTTATGGCAATCGGCAATAGCAGCAGCCTTTCAGTAACGCAGATAATAACATCTAATTTCATGTTCAATAACACATCTATAACCGCAGTTGGCAATGCCAATGTTATCCTTTCGGCCTATACGTCGATTGATGATGAAGTATTGAGTATCCCAAGTCCCAAACTTGAGATATATCCCAATCCTTTTACTGATTTTACTTCTCTAAAGTTCTCCAACGGCAGCAAAGATGCTTTGAAAGTAAGCATTTACAACCTTAAGGGGCAGCTTGTCAACAGCCTAAGCATCCTGGCATTCCCCCATTTTTTATACCAGCCTGATTTTAGTCTGTAGCTGTTCGGTTAAATCATACCGGTATGGCGATTTATTGTAGAATGTTGCCC
>JBAZDV010000205.1:0-2941 GCA_041654195.1 Candidatus Methanomethylophilaceae archaeon
AAGTCAGAATCTAACCCGCCTGTACACTCTTTAGGGAGATCAATAACATCTAATCCGCATACACCGCATATCCCTTTTATCATACCGACGCCTGCAACGCAAGCGGCACGCATATTGTTCTTTTCAGGAAAAGGAACAATGTTGGGAAATGAACCTGCACCCCGAGGAAGCAATATGTTTGCTTCGTGCAATCCTTGCTCCCTTCTTTTGATATTTATGGGATGATCCTTCATTTTTTCATAAGAGATCTTGACAAATTTATTCACTATGTCTGCAGTGAACTGTGCTTCTGGAACTTTTCCTTTGCATATATGTACGGGTGCAAGATCATGAGGATCTGCATCAGTAACTTCAGAACTAAGTCCTGGACCTCTGAGCAATAATGCAGCTCTATGCTCCGTTCCTTCCTTGACAATGATCTCTATACCGTCGATGATGGTCCCTGATAATGATTTGACCAATTCAGTGGTCTCAGGTGCCTTGATACGTCCTGCACGTCTATCTGTGACCTCCATTTTATCATTGACTGTAGAAAAGTTGCACCTGAATGCAACATCGCCTTTTTTTCCGATAAGTCCGATACCTGCCGCTTCAAAAGGACCACGTCCTGTATAGACCTCAAAGGGATCATATCCAAGGATGGACAAATGCGACGTGTCACTTCCTGGTCTTATTCCGGGGCTTATAGTATCGATGTTTCCAGCATTGCCGTTCTTGGTAAACCAATCAAAATTTGGTGTATCCACAGCTTGCAACGGTGTTTTTCCGTTTAGGTCCTTACAACCTCTGTCACCAAGACCATCCATGACAACGATCAATATCTTCTTCTTGAGAACAGACATCTTTTCACTCCAATTTCTTTAACAACCATGCCATATTTTGACCAAGATTCTTCATGGTTGCAACACCCTCGGTGTCTTTTTCATAATCGCCAGGTACACGTGCAAGACTCATATTCCAATATGATGATGGAACAACGAACATATCGTTGATCGTAAAGAAATGTGTTATACTGTCGATAACATGGATCGAACCTGCACGTCTTACTGCAACTACAGGTGTACCGACCTTCCTCTTCATCGGATTGTCGTTACTCTTAAGAACGTAACCAGATCTGTCTATCAATGCTTTTGCTTCCGGTGTAAGATCTGCAAAGTACGTAGGTGATCCTATGATTATACCATCGGCAGCGACCATTTTTTTTATATAATCATTGAGGTCGTCATCCTTCTGAATACACATGAGGTTACGGCTTTTTTTACATGCTAGACACGCTTTACAGCCATGAAGGTCCTTACCCCCTACTTGAACAAATTCTGTCTCGATGCCTTCTGCTTCCAATTCGGAAAGAACCGTTCTGACCATATGCGCAGTGTTCCCATCTTTATGTGGACTGCAATTGAATGCTACTACTTTCATTTTTTTCACCTTATGCGTCGGGCCAAAGTTGATGGGCCGTTTCCCTAAGTTTAAATTTCATGATCTTACCACTGGCAGTAAGCGGAAATTCATCTACGAAATGTATGTATTTAGGTATCTTATACCAGGCGATTTTTCCCCTGCAGTAATCAAGAATATCCTGTTCCGTAAGATCTGCCTCCTTCTTCTTGACTATGAATGCCCCTGGCTGTTCACCATATTTCTTACTTGGAACACCAACTACTTGTACATCACTGACACCTGGCACATTATAAAGAAAATCCTCGACCTCTTTCGGGTAGATATTCTCGCCTCCACGTATTATAAGGTCTTTAATGCGACCTGTAACAGAAAAATATCCGTCCGTGTCCATTACACCCAGATCCCCTGAGTGAAGATAACCGTTCTTATCGATTACTTTCGCTGTTTCCTCGGGCATCTTGTAATATCCTTTCATCACGTTATATCCACGACAACAGAACTCTCCAACCTTACCCGGGGGACAGATCTCCCCTGTATCGGGATCAAGGATTTGCGTATCTATGCCCTGATAGTGCTTTCCAACTGTGGAGCATTTTTTTTCCAATGATGGCTCATCCCATCTGGTCTGCGTCATCCCCGGCGACGTTTCCGTAAGGCCGTAAACAATGGTAATCTCTTTCATGTTCATTTTTTCAACGACTTCGCGCATGGTCTTGATAGGACATGGTGAACCTGCCATAATTCCTGTCCTTAATGAATGCATATCAAATTTATTGAATAATTTGTGCTCCATCATAGAAATGAACATTGTCGGAACTCCGTACAAAGAAGTACATTTTTCCACTTCGATAGAGGTCATTACTTTGACAGGATCAAAGACTTCACAAACGACCATTGTGACACAATGATTTATACATCCCATAACCGCAAGAACACATCCGAAACAATGGAACAGCGGCACAGTCAAACATAAGCGGTCATTGAAGTCGTAATTCATGTTTGCACCTGTCCAATAACCATCATTTGCAATATTGTAGTGCGTAAGCATAACGCCTTTCGGAAATCCTGTTGTTCCTGATGTATATTGCATCATAGTTACATCTTGAACACTCACAGTGTTTTGCCTTGCCTTGTATTCTTCACTTGTGGTCTGACAGGCCATTGATTTCACTTCATTCATCGAATACATGCCACGATGCTTCTCTGGACCGAGAAAACACACCCTCTTCAAATAAGGATATTTTTCACTGTGTATGTTCTCTCTGGGTTGTGTTTTCAATTCTGGCACAAGAGTATACATCATCTCAAGATAATCCGCGTTTCTAACACCGTCAATAAGGAACAGATTCTCCATATCGGATTGCCTTAGCATATAATCCAATTCGGCTAACTGATAATTGGTATTGATCGTAAGAAGAATTGCACCGATCTTTGCTGTAGCGAACATCAATGTTATCCAATCAGGAACGTTAGTAGCCCAAATACCAACCTTCTCTCCTTTCTTTACTCCCATCGCCATTAGGCCCTTCGCTACACGATC
>JBAZDV010000206.1:0-2941 GCA_041654195.1 Candidatus Methanomethylophilaceae archaeon
CGATAATCATCTGCCACCGATATCACACCGAATAAAGCGGATCGATAACAAGGATAATAAGAACCTGCGTATAGAGAGAACTGAGACCATCATCGAGACAGCAAAGATACTCTTTCCGGAGGGTCAAGACACACCAACCCTAATCTCCCAGTTCCTCACTTATCCTGATGGCTATATCGATGCCTGTGATGCCTTGGCTGGCTGCTTGAAACGCTTCTCCGAATATGATATTGGAAGGAACAGAGTAAAGGTCAGGAGGTTCAGCTTTTAATGAACTATTATGATCAGCTTATGCTTGAATACTACCGGGTCCTCAACAATGCTTGGAAAACCGAGATCAGAGATGCTACCCGACTTGCCATCCAGATGTTGACTGACATGCCCAGAGTCGAGAAGATCAACAAGGATTCCATAGATAAGCTAATGGGCATCATCAATACCCAGTTGGGAGATGACTTCGCAGCTCTGGTCAATGAGCCCACCAAAGCGATAATAGACCGTTGTGTGCGGCTCGGACTTAGGGACACCCAAGTACAAGCACCCGCCAAGACCAGTATCGGGCTCTGGGGCATAGAAGATCAGCATCTCTCTTCCATCATCCAGAAACAACAGCTGTTCTGGATCGGGAATCACTTCGAGGCTGATGTACGTCAGAACTTCGCAGATACTCTCTCCAAAGCCATCGAGCAAGGCTATACCAAAGAAATGCTTGCCGATACCCTCAAAGACCAGTTCAATGACCTCGCCAACCGCTCATCACACTATTGGCAGGGACTGGCAGAGCATACAGCCCTAAGAATCAGAGAGTTCGGAAGGCTTCAAGGTTACAAGAAAGCGAAAGCCATATACTACAAGCTCGTGGTAATCCTGGATGATCGCACCAGTGATATCTGCCGGGCTCTGGCAGCCCAAGATAGGGTCTATCCTCTAAACGATGCACTGGAAGTGATGGATAATCTGATGGCTCTGGATACCAAGTCCAACAGCCTGGATGATGCCAGAGACTACATCAAAGCACTGGCACCCTGGATCAAGGATGATCAGATCGAATACGACTCAGAGATGAATCCGGTTGGTGTTTCCGGAGCACATACTCCGTTCCCGCCCTTTCATTGGAAGTGCAGGACATCTACTAACGTTATCTATTGATAATACTCTCAATATTTAACATGCTATCGTGAAATCTAAATCTACTGTGAAGTGATTATCTGCGTTATTATACATATCCCATCTGGTTTTATAATGATTGTAATCAAGAATAAACACATCATCAGTTGAAGTACAGTTTGGTTGCCCATCTAATCCTTGACCTAAATTGATACCCATATTATCAGTTAATATAAAACGATTATGGAACTCTTGCCCACCTGGAATTTCACTACAACACAAAAAGTGGATACTTGTTCCTTCTTTAAGATGCTTTTTAAGGTGGTTCTCGCACTTCAACTGGTAATCGTTTTCGTTAGGATCTGTTTTCTTCAAGATATGTATCTCTTGAATTAGACCGCAACGACGCTCATCAGATTGGATGATATTGATTATATTAACCACTGTATCTCGAAAAACCTTTACAGCAGGCTTAAAAAAAGGCTCGACTATTATAATCTTTTTACAGATCAACAGCATTAAGTTTATTGATTTTGCTATTTCATCCGAGTCTCGCATGGATACTACACTGTGTTCAATGTCCCATTTTGCAACATTGTTTTCAATATCTGTTAATGTTAGTATATCAGAATTCTGTGTCGGGTTTGATGATGCTATAATTGCTTTAAATGGCAACAGATTATGTGCTCTACAAGCATGTTGCATCCAATCATCCATAAGACTATCGTAAACACGATTGCTATTTATCATAAAGGGTTTTAACTGAGTTAGCCTTTCTTCAATCCGTTTTCTATTTATTGGAGAACATGCCGGTGGTATTGATTTTAAGACTATATCCGGCCACTTACTTGGAAACCTTGAAATCACCCTTCCTTTAGTAAACCCTATCAAGGCAGACAGATATCTACAGTTATCCCAATTACAAAATAATGCAGGTTCAAATGCATACTCATAAATCATTAAAACAACTCCCGAGCTCGTTCAGGGAAAAACCCCTCTGGCCAGTTTTCAGCAAAGTCACCATCTGGTGTTATGGGAATTTCATGTACAGATGACCCTGTCTTATCCGGACTGACCCAAAGAACTGCTACATCATCAGGTTTAATACTTGATCGGTTTTGTGACAAGCTGCCTTCTGAAGCTTCTCTAATTCGCCTAAGAATCCGTAATATTAGATGTTCACTATGTGTTTCTATTATAAACCTATTGTTGTTCTTCCCTATGGCGGATTCTATGAATACATCTCCCAAGTCTGCCTGTAATGAAGGATGAACATGTATCTCAGGTTGCTCAATGGCTATTGTTGAATTAACCAAACCATAAGCATAAGCTATAACTGGTATTACCTGGCTTATACCCATACCAACATCACATGGCGAGAGCATTATTGGAGAACGTTTATCCATCAAATATAATTCTTGTAGATCACTGCTACTAACCGAATCAATGATGTTTGCCAACTTTTGAGAGGGATTATGGGAAAGATCATTCTTTTCTAAATCGTTCACCATTAGTCCATTTTTAATGCCCTCAATAAGCCTGAGTTTATCAGTCATTGCACTTAGTTTTATCTCATATGGAGTTTTTGTTATCGATGAGTCAGATAACCAAGCATTTACACGTTCTCTGAGCTGCTTATCTTTCCTGATAGACTCCCAAGCCATTCCACCTGATGAATACCAGTTGGGATCAATGTACTTTGATAATTCAGTATGGCGTGTTGGGTAAACTCTCAAAGGACCTAAATATGACATATTTGCAAAAAAGGAGTCAAGCTCATTTTGTATAGGGCGTAGTATTGAACCCATAAAGATCGATGGGTATGCAGATATCA
>JBAZDV010000207.1:0-2939 GCA_041654195.1 Candidatus Methanomethylophilaceae archaeon
TCGTAACCTAAATGTAGATCCCCTAGGACAACAGTAGGTCCGTCATCCAAAACAAGACAACGATCCTTTGTGACTTTGACTCCCGGAAGGATCTCTGCCGAATCCATATCACCGTATACCCTATGTGAGATAAATAGAAAATGAGTGAAAGAATTTTGAACGATGCTGTATATGGGGTAACAATGATAGAGAACACTTTTCTTATTGTCCCTGGTGTCGGCACAAAAAAAGAAAAGACCGTTTGGTCATCTGGTGTGAATACCTGGACTGATTTTATCTCCAATGATTCTGTAAATGGTATCTCGTCAAAACTGAAGATAAAAAGCGATCTCGTACTTACCGAAGCATGCGAACTCCTTGACAACGGCGATTCGAGATCTCTCGGAGATATGCTTCCCAGGGGAGAACATTGGAGACTTTTTGATAAATTTCGTAACAACGCCTCATTCCTTGATATTGAGACCAATGGTCTTGAAAGAGATTCGCTTGTCACAGTGGTGACAGTACACAATAAGAAAGATACGATAACCTTGGTCCAGGGTGACAATCTAGATGCAGAAACACTTTCTGATGCCCTGGAAGGTACTTCTATACTTGTGACTTTCAATGGCAGTTGTTTTGATGTTCCAGTACTCAAAAATAGTTTTCCCAAGATAGATCTTGATATGCCTCATTACGATCTAAGATTCGGATGCAGAAAGGTTGGATATACCGGAGGACTAAAATATATTGAGAAGACGCTCGGCATGGACAGACCTTATGATATCAACGATGTTGACGGTGAAGAAGCCGTTCATCTGTGGAAACTCTGGGAAAGAAAAAGAGACAAAGATGCTTTAGACCGTCTGATAAAATATAACCGTGCAGATACGGTAAATCTTGAAAGCATTTCAGAGACCATATACAAAAAATTAGTGACAGATTATGCAGGTTTTAGAAGGTATGCCTAAACAGTTTCACGATGATGTTGTGAAGGCGGCAAAGATGCTCACCGCTTCCAAAGACGTGTTCATAGTGGCACACATTGATGCTGACGGAATAAGTTCAGCGGCCATTGCAGCGAAAACGTGCGAACGTCTTGACAAAGAATATGAAGTTCTTTTTGCAAAAAAAATGGATGAAATCACCATAGGCCTCATCAATAAAAATGCTCGATCTCTGGTCTGGATTGTTGATCTAGGGAGCGGATATATCTCTGCATACACCAGGGATAACATCATAATCACAGACCATCACGTGCCCGACACTAGATGGAGAAAAGGACAGACGTTTCTGGATAATTACAAAGATATCTGTCATGTCAATCCTCACAATTACGGATTGGACGGTTCCACTGAGGTCTGCGGCGCGGGAATGACTTATACTGTCTCTAAATTCGTAGATCCTGCCAATATCGATCTTGCATTCCTCGCAATAGTTGGAGCGTGCGGCGATCTCCAGGACTATAACGAATCAAAACTTGTCGGTTACAACAGGACAATACTGAATGATGCTGTCGCCAACACTGATGTCATTGCGGAAGATGACCTCAGATTGTTCGGTAGAGAAACACGTTCACTGGTCCATTTCCTCCAATTCAGCAATGACCCTACTCTTCCTGGTCTCACCGATAACAATATTGGGTGTATCAAATTCTTTTCCAATCTTGATATCGATCTAAAGAAGGCAAACCAATGGAGATCTTGGAATGACCTTTCGATCAATGAGAAAGGACGTGCTAGCGAGACACTCATCAAGCTTGTAGGAGCTGAAAAAGAGGACCGACTGTTCGGTGAGGTCTACACTCTTCCAAATTTCAGTCGTAAAAGCGGATTGCGGGATGTAAAGGAGTTCGCAACACTTCTGAACTCCTGTGGAAGGTATGATGATGCGGCTACCGGAATGAGAATCTGCCTGGGTGACATGTCAGCAATAGACGATGCGAACGATAACAGGACAGAACACAGGCACAATATTTCTGCCGCATTGTCTTTCGTAAAACAGAATGACATTATCAAAGTTAGAAATTATATCCAATATTTCAACGCTGGAAATTCCATAAAGGAAACAATTGTAGGAATAGTTGCTGGTATGATATTGAATACAGACGGATTCAGAAAAGACCTCCCTATGATCGCTTTTGCCGATGCTGATGACGGTATTAAGGTATCCGCAAGGGCAGACAGAAGCCTTACTGATAGAGGTCTTGACCTTTCCGTGGTCATGACAACAGCATCAAAAATAGTTGGGGGCTACGGCGGCGGACACAATATCGCCGCCGGGGCCACCATTCCAAAAGGAAAGGAAAAGGAATTTCTCGACATCGTCGAGGATCTGGTTTCTTCTCAGATCATTTAAGGACTGTGAACAACACAGCCTTCTGGGCATGTAAACGATTTTCTGCCTGATCAAAGACAACGCTCTGCGGACCATCCATCACTTCATTAGTGATCTCTTGACCGCGATGTGCTGGTAAACAATGCATTACAATACAGTCGGGCTTTGCTATTTTGAGTAGATCATTGTTGATCTGATAATCGTGGAAGATCTTCACTGCCGTTTCCAATGATGTTGTATCGCCCATTGATATCCATGTGTCAGTGTAGATAATGTCTGCATCCTTACATGCCTCATACGGTTCATGGGATGCTAGGATCTTACATCCATTCTCATCTGCAATACGTGCTGCACCCAACATGATTTCGGCGTTCGGCATTCTCACCGCGGGACAGCATGCCACCATGTCAAGTCCCATTATTGCCGATGCATACAGCAAAGAATTGCACACATTGTTACCATCTCCAAGATAAACGAGCTTCTTTCCACGGAAATCACCCTTCTTCTCTTTGATCGTGACCATATCTGCAAGCGCCTGACACGGATGCTCTAAATTATCCAGACCACTGATCACAGGCACTTCAGCATTGTCACCTAGACGATCCATGATCTTGTAGTCATAT
>JBAZDV010000208.1:0-2449 GCA_041654195.1 Candidatus Methanomethylophilaceae archaeon
CAATCATTGAAATTAGGTTCAGTGGATATATTGCTTCTTTCAGAAGGTCTAAACAAGAGACGCATTGCAGTTCAGTGTCCTGCAGGTCACAAGTATGAAGATACGGTCAAAGATGCCGATGAGAGAATACCATGTAAGATCTGCGGTGCTAATGCAAATGTTATCAAGAACGAGGATATTGTTGATGATTTCTTTGAAATTGCAGAAACATACAATACAAATGTGCAGGTCATTTCTACAGATTCTGAAGAAGGTCAGATGTTAATGACTGCGTTCGGTGGTATTGCAGCAATTCTGAGATACAGAATACAGTGAGGTGACGTTATGCCAGTTATGGATCAATTCAAATCTGAAGTAGAGGTATCTGTTAAAGCGGCAATGCATAAAATAGGACTTGAAGCTTCTTTCGAAGCAGAGGTTCCTTCAACAGATTCAGCAGATCTTGCAGTGCCGTGCTTCTCAATGTCAAAAGTAGCAAAGAAAGCTCCAAAAGATATTGCTGAGGCATTGGCTGCAAATATTGTTGTAAAAGGGTTAATTTTATCTGTGGTTGCATCGAACGGATATGTCAATTTTAAGATGGATGATTCAAAGCTTATCAGCGGAACTTTGAACGACATCATCACAATGGGTGATGCTTACGGCAGCCATCCAAAGAAGAACATAAAGGTCAATGTGGAACATACATCAACCAATCCAACTGGGCCTATTCATGTTGGACGTGCCAGAAATCCAATAATCGGGGATACACTGGCAAGATGCATACGTATGTGTGGATATGATGTTCAGACGGAATACTATGTCAATGATGTAGGAAAGCAAGTTGTAATACTTACATGGGGAGTAAATAATCTTCCTGCAGATATGGTAGATGCGGAGGATCGCGATAAAACCGATCATAAGCTTGTTGCATTCTATCGTTTGGCCAATAAGATGATGGAAGAGGATCCCGCGGTCCAAGAACAGATCAGTGAGATGTTAAGGAAGTTTGAGGCAGGAGATTCTGAAGTAATATCTACTGTACGCAAAACAGCAGAGGTCATGCTGGAAGGTTTGAAAGAGACCTTGACCAACATTGATGTTACACTTGACACATACACATGGGAATCAAAATACATTGCCGATGGTTCCGCAAGGAACATAGTCAATGGGCTGAAGAAATCTAAATATGCCGGTAAGGAAGAAGATGGCGCTTATTATCTGGATCTAAAAGAATTTGGAATTCAGGGAAAGAATACAAAATTTACATTTACCAGGGCCGATGGTACCACTCTGTATACGACACGCGACCTTGCGTATCATATGGATAAGTTTTCTAGAGCGGACCGTGTAATAGATGTATTGGGTGAAGATCAGAAACTCGGAAGCCAACAACTTTGTTCCGCATTGGAGATTCTGGGCTGTGATAAAAAACCCGAACCGATGTTCTATTCTTTTGTTTCGCTTCCCGAAGGAAAAATGTCTACCAGAAAAGGCGTGGTCGTTTATCTGGATGATCTTATCGATGAAGCAAAGACACGTGCGTACAATGAGATAAAATCTAGGCGTACTGATCTCTCTGAAGATAAAATGCGGACAATTGCCGAAATTATTGGTGTCGGAGCGATAAGATATAATATAGTTCGTGTTCAGCCGGAGAAACAATTGGTTTTCAAATGGGAAGATGCATTGAATTTTGATGGCAACAGTGGCCCATTCCTTCAATATGCGCATGCAAGGGCATGTACGATGCTTAGGAAAGCAGGTGATTACGACACAGTAATCGATGCATCGCAATTGACCGATGAATATGAGATTAGGCTGATCAAGATATTATCGAGATTTGGCAGTGTCCTTGAGACTGTGGCAGAATACAGGCGTATACATCTCCTTCCTGCATACGGGCATGAGGTTGCATCTGCATTCAATCAATTCTATGCAGCAGTACCTGTACTTAGTTCAGGCGATGCAAGGAATGCACGTCTTACATTAGTTAAATGTACGAAGATCGTTATAGAAAATATTCTCGGATGTTTAGGAATAGGCGCACCGGAGGAGATGTAAATGGAAATCCGTCAAATGAAATTGAAAGATCTTGTGAAGGTTCGTGATCTTGAGATCAGTTGTATAAGGGAGTATTTTGCTTCAACGCTTGAGAATAAGTGGGAAGAACTTCCTACAGAGTGGAAAGAAAATCTTGGAGCAAGTAGCAAGAAATCATTTATGACATACATAGATTCAGGATTGAGTTTTGTTGCCGAAGAGGACGAAGAAATAATAGGATTTTTGTTTGCACAGATGCTTCATCATGTTTACGATGCCGAGAATCTTGTCTGGATCGATAACATGGGCGTACATTCGTACTTTAGACGTAATGGTATTGGTTACAAGCTATTGCGTGCAACAGTGAAAGAAGGTGCTGCAAGGGGCGCATCGATCGTTCATGGTACTATTCAGCCTGACAATCTTC
>JBAZDV010000208.1:2459-2926 GCA_041654195.1 Candidatus Methanomethylophilaceae archaeon
TGGATAGGCGCGAGGTTGCGTTGTTCGATGTGAACGATCTTAAAAAGAAACCGATTTAAACTGAGATACGAGTTCATCTATTCTCTTTTTTTCGTTTAGATCGAGTGAACTTTTTTTTATTTCAAAGGTTGAAAAGCTGTTCATGAATGCTAATGCGATCTTCTCTCTGCAGGGGATATTGCCAAGTACCTCTTCTACAGAGGTCAATCCTGAATACTTTCTTTCTTTGAGCGGTTTTAGAACGGAATCCATAGTTTTTTGATCTAACCTGAGAATAACACTTCCGTGTTGAATTAGGTGTTCTTGGTCTCTGTATTGAGCACTTCCCGAGATTTTTTTACCGTTAACAAGGACATCATTAATAGGTTTATACACTGCCTTAACACCAAGATGTATCAGGCTTGCAACCACGCAATTGCAGATGGTCCTGTATGCTTCTTCTTTAGAATCAAAACGGTCTCTTTCAA
>JBAZDV010000209.1:0-2917 GCA_041654195.1 Candidatus Methanomethylophilaceae archaeon
TTTACCACCACATTTTTCCCGGTCGTACTGCCCAGGGTGGGATGGGGGCCCAGGAGCTGCCCTCCGGACTGAGTGAATTTGGACGTGTCAATTACGTCCATGATATCGATATGCGGAAGGCTTGCAGTCCGGTTCGCATTCTCGCCCTTGTCAAGCACTTTGGGCTCAGCATCCATGAATTTGGCCACGGCCTTCAGAACTGGCAAGGTCCTATCTTCATTTGGGAAGCAGTACTCGGTCAAACGGTCTCCCGTCAGTGAAAGATGTCTCCCACTTTCATATAATTCTAAGGTATTAAATACGTTCAGCCCTTTTTGGAATTTGGCGAACGCACCAGGCTTGGCTGCAAAGATCCTCTCCTTAGTCTCCTGGCTTATGTCATCCTGAGGCCCGTCACCTATCAGTTTATTTCTATCTATGTTCCCATAAATAAAGAAGCGGAGACCACATCTTGATGGTGAGATTTCAGTATAAAAAGGTAATATTCTTAATAGGAATTCTGACGCCCATTTACTTAGTTCGAGCGTCTTTGGATCCACACAGCAGTCAATATCTCCCCCGATGAGCACTGGGAGGGCTGCCTGGGGCGCACGATACATGAGGAAGCCAAGGGCTTCGACTGCATGCGGTTTGTCCTCAAAATTCACCAGCTCTTTTCTCTCAACTGCAGCCAGGGCCTCCTCGAAGGTTAGCCAATTTTCGGGGTGCTTAGGCCATGCTTTGGCCGTTAGTCCCTTTTTTCCCTTGACAAATGGCTGCTTTTGCACTCGGCAGCAGAACTGCCGCAGTGCTCTCATGGATTCGGGAATCGCGTCGTAGTTCATGAAATCACTCTGCTTGGCGTTTCAGATAATCCATGACTGCATCGTGGATAAAGATAGATCTAGCTATACCTGTATTAGTACACAGTTCATTTATAGATTTGGTTTCCTCATTTGTAAACCTGGCTGTTATTGCTGTACTCGATTTTCGTCCCATGCCTCGTTCGGACTGCATAAATCACATGTTGTACACCCGTGTATTTAACGGTTGTGCCTATACAAAATGAAGACTAAATTGGATAAAAAAGACAAGACTTATTTGTCCTATTAGACACAATGGTCAACAAATTTATGTCTTTGATGTATATCATGACAAGACTTATTTGTCCTATTAGACACAATGGTCAACAAATTTATGTCTTTGATGTATATCATGACAAGACTTATTTGTCTCATTTAACCAAACCTTTAAGTATAAGCATGACACATGTGGATTATATGAGAAAAAACAACTTATCCGTCAGGGTAACTTTGCCAGTGGAGACGGTTGACTACTTTGATAGTCATAAAGAGCTGAATCTATCTGGCGTAACTGCATCATTACTCAAAGACTTCATTATCGAGCATCCCGATATTATGAAGAAAACCGGCTCGGTAAAGCAAAACTCGATCATGGATTGAAATGCCCGTCTTCGTATTATCCAAAGAACCCGGTCCCAAGCTCAACTGGATGGAGAAGCAGACCAAAAAGGCAGTCCTGTTCCATCTAGTGGACTCAAATGGTAATCAGGAAGCTTACTGGATTCCAAAATCACAGTCATCCCTTGTACCGCACGAGGGTTTCTTTAAAGTAGAAATAACTAAATGGGCCTGGGAGAATAGATCTCCTGCTAAGGGCATTGGTTGCTTGTAGGTGTTTTGAAATGAGAAAAGTAGGAACTGTAATAGATAACCGAAAAAATCAACCAGCCGTTGATGAGGAAGCCGTGAATGAACAGATATCGGAATGTGATCTATGCAAAGCCGTTGGTATTGCACATGACCGATTTATGATACTTTCAGACGAGCTTGAAAAAATAATGGAGCGTGAAGGGAGTCAAAGGTGGAGCGACATAATACTTGAGGTTATGGGTATGTGCAAAACGCCCTTGGAGTTGGTAATGATGGGGATTAATCTCGGCCGGTTCATGCAGGTGGAGCAATGTGATATGTGCGAATCTGATGCCGAAAACAATGGATAGAAAAGTTTAAATCCTTTGCGTACACACAGTATAGCCATGGCGAAATTCCTGGCTGTACTCTTTATTCTGGCCTTCCTGGGACTCCTGTGCCCCGGACAGGCTCTTCCCGAACCCTATTATGTGAATGCTACATGGAATGACCATAGCCTGCAGGGTCTCAGAGCACTGGTGGACGGAGAATTCACAGTGCCTTTCCAGTATGGCGTGTTCGATTGTGGCGAGAGATCCGCCTACTTGGAATGGCTGCTGCAGTGCCATGGCTTTGATGCTGGCTTCTGCATGGATGGCTCCGGCCCCTGGACGGTTCCTGCAGGGGCTGGTTACAGCACCCATATGTGGGTGACTGCAGCTCTGTATAACGACACCACTGGGGTCTATACGGGCCGTGTATATATAGAAACCACACAGACGCCTATCAAAATAATCACCTGGGGTGATCCTGACTGGGATAAGTATGCTAGGCTTCCTGATAATGAGGTCTATGGTATGAAAAACTTCCTCAGTATTTATGATATCATGGCTGGAATTACCCCAAACACGGCTGATGATGATCCAGTATCGGTAGATGAATCTGAGCTGGACTGGTGGACGTTTGGAACCGACTTGATAAAGAAACCAGAGCAAAAAAAGATTAGATTTAAAACTGTTTAAGGTGTCGTGGGACCTTCGTCGCCCTCAACGAAGGGGGCTGCATCCTGCAGCACCACGATCTTGAGCTGGTCCTGCTCTACTCCGATGGAGACGGTGGACAGCTTGCCGCCCAGTTTGGATACATCGAAAGTTACAGTGCCATTCTCCTCGATCTTGTAGGCGTTGGGGCCGATGATGGCCTCCATGTCTCTGAGGAAGTTGGACTCGAATGCTCTGAGACCGATATGCATTAGCTCAATAATCTTGACGGTTGCCTCGCCATAC
>JBAZDV010000210.1:0-2904 GCA_041654195.1 Candidatus Methanomethylophilaceae archaeon
ATGAGCGCATAAACAGCTATTATCCCTATATGACTTCCATCAGACAACAGCAGTATTACACTATTGGTACCGGAAAGATCCGTACCAACGGCTCCACACCCGCAGGTATAGGGAATCCAGCTGTTCAATGGGAAACTTCAGAGCAGTTTAACGTAGGGTTAGACATGAATTTCCTCAGAGACCGCCTCAGCCTTACTGCTGACTATTACATAAGAAAGACTGACAACATCCTCCTTTCCCAGACGATTCCCAATCTTTCGGGTTTCAGCTCCATGACAAGAAACGTCGGAGGTATGGAGAACAGGGGTGTTGAGCTTACTATTGGATGGAAAGACGATGTGGGGGATTTCTCGTACAATATCGACGGGAATGTCTCTTTCATGAAGAATACTGTAACTAATCTGGGTACAGCCGCCTATCTGAGTTCCTCGTTCGCATATGACTATGCCCTTACTGACTTCCAGGGACAGTTCAACAGTGTGCTTCGTTCCGAGGTCGGGCTCCCATACAACCAGTTCTATGGATACAACTTCCTGGGGATCTTCCAGAATCAAGCAGAGATAGACAACTACAAATCTGCTGAAGGTGCTGTGATCATGCCAAAAGCAAAGCCGGGTGACTCCATGTATGAAGATTATAACAAAGACGGCAAGATAAGTTCTGCCGATATGCAATTCATAGGCAACCCCCATCCCAAAGCGATCTATGGTCTTTCCTTCAATGCAGTATGGAAGAACTTCGATCTCAGTCTCCTCTTCCAGGGTGTATTCGGCAACAAGATCTTCAATGCTTCAAAATTCTATTTCAACAAGTTTGATGGCCGTCAGAATGTCTTGCAAGATGTCTATATGAAGGCATGGGATGGAGAGGGGACCTCCGACACCCTCCCGATCATACTTTCGGCAACCACTGATAAATCAAGGATTGACCAGAACTGGTGGCAGTCCAGCAACTATATTGAGGATGGCTCCTATTTCCGTCTTAAGAATCTGCAGTTTGGCTACACGATCAAACCCCAATCATCCAAGGCCAATAATTCTTTCAGATTATATCTTTCCATCCAGAATCTCTTTATTATCACAAAATACAGTGGTATAGATCCTGAAATTCCGGGTAACGGAATTGACTGTGGACAGTATCCACAACCTCGTACATTTATGTTGGGTGCCAATATAAACTTCTAAATAAGGACTATAATGAAAACAAAGATACTATTATCAATAGGTGCAGTCGCCATGCTGCTTGCCTCCTGCTCAGATTTCCTTGACAAGACCCCTCTTGTCAATCTGGCTGCCGAGACATACTATTCCAATGAAGAAGAACTTAATGCAGCTGCATTGGGTGCATATTCTGTCATGCAAAACGAAACTTTCCAATTAGGTCATTATATGGTTTGGGGCGACGACTGCTCTGATGATGCTGATCTGGGCAACAGCCGGTCCGAGGCTTATTCTTGGTTTGGTGCTGCGGCAATTTCTTGCCAGAACTTTTCTCTGCTAGACAACAACTGGCTGGCTGGTGGTTACTGGAACCTTGGATGGTCTTTGGTTAACGATGCAACACAGCTAATTGTGAATGCGACCAATAACGACATTCCCAACAAGGATAAATACATTGGGGAAGGATATTTCCTTCGTGCGTATTCATATTTTAATTTCGTAACTCAGTACGGGGCAATGCCTGTAGTAGATCACGTACTTTCTTACGATGAGTATTATATGCCCCGTAACACAGAAGAACAAACCTGGGCCCATATTGAGAATGACCTCATTAAAGCTATTGAACTCCTACCCGAGGAATGGGACCCTACCAACCTGGGGCGTGCCACAAAGGGGGCCGCTATGTCTATGCTCGGGAAGGCTTACATTTATCAAAAGAAATGGCAGGAAGCCTATGATCAGCTTAAGAAAGTAGAAGCTGCAGACTTTTATAGGCTCGAGCCGGTATATGAACACGTATTCGACTTGGACCATCAGAATGGTCAAGAATGCATTTTCGCCATTCAGCATTCCATTTCGGGTACCGGCTGGTCTGATTCTAATGAAGGCTCAATCCTCGTATTCTACGAACATGACGCAGGTCTCTCCAAGTCAGATATTGACTCCGGTCAATATCCCGGAGAAAAAGTATATGAGAAATACATGACCGGATGGTCAATGCATTGCCCTACAGACGATCTTATTGCCGAATTTGAAGATAACGATCCCAGACTGAAAGCCACTGTTATCGCACCCGGTGAGTTTTATGACGGTCACATCCACTATAATCTATCGAGCAACAACAGATATCAGTCAAAAAAATACTATGTGCCTTTCGAAAAACGTTCAAAGGATGACCAATCAGACCAACCAAAGAACATCATCATTCTCAGGTATGCAGATGTGCTTCTTTTCCTGGCCGAGGCTGCCAATGAACTTGGCAAGACTGGTGAAGCACTGCAGTATCTCGAGATGGTTCGTGCTCGTGCGAGAAACAGTGTATCCGCTGGAGCCGATAACGTTCTCCCCCCGGTTATAACCTCTGGGAAGGATGAGCTTCGCAACGCTATCTGGCACGAACGTCGCGTTGAGTTCGGCATGGAGTATAACCGGTTCTACGACCTCAAACGTCAGGGACGCGTGGGTCAGGTTATGCAGGCCTATTATCAGAAATACAAAGATGCCAACCCCTACGGTTACAAAACAACAAAAGGAAGAGATTTTGTCATTGGAAAAAATGAAGTGTGCCCTATTCCCCGAAGAGCTATTGATGCTTCCAGAGGCACCATGGAACAGAATCCCGGTTACTAAATAAGAATTCATGAACAGATTCAAATTATTTATCGTTTTCTTGCTGGCCGCTACGTCCGTAGCGGCTCAGCAGAAAACCTACTTTGTGTCACCTACAGGTAACGATGCGGCTGAC
>JBAZDV010000211.1:0-2886 GCA_041654195.1 Candidatus Methanomethylophilaceae archaeon
GTGGTCAGATACACTAACATATATAGCCACACAGAGCGACTTACTGAACGTCACAGGCGGAGGCGGGGGTGTGACAGGTAAGTTTTATGTACTGTCAGGTATAGTGGATTCAACAGACGGCTTCCCAACGGCAGGGGATTCTTTAATCATCCATACCAACTTTATCGGTAAAGACGTAAGGGTTTTCCGGGAAGGGCAGTATCAGCAGAGACATACTACCAACGGCTATTACGATGGTTACAGGTTTAACTCCACAACGGGGACATTGACTTTCCGTCCTGTGTTTGGTAATAAAGAGCAAGTAGATATATGGTCAACAAATACTATTCTCTGGGAGGCATTAATTCCTGAAGGAGGTTCAGGCGGAGGCGGGGAACCTGCTGAAATGCTTATTGATTCTTTAGTTGCATATTGGGCATTAGATGAAGTGTCAGGCACACAAGTAAATGATTCTTATGCAAGTTACAATGGAGTAACTAACGCAACTGTTAATAGTGTTGGTATATTAGGACGAGCAGAGACATTTACAAGGACATCTTCCCATTATGCTTATTTCGGGACTACGGTAGGTGATATGGGCACGGATGATTGGAGTATGAGTTGCTGGATTTATGTATCTGACCTTCAGAGTGCAGAGAATGGGATCATGGGCAACTGGGGTTCTGCTCCTTATTACTACCTGGGTATGACAGATGACAACAAGATAATGCTTACCACACATTTCACCACAGCCAATATAATAACATATAGTGACGCTGCCATCTCAGAAGATAGCTGGGTTCATATCGTGGGGACAGTTGATCGTAGTGGTTATCAAAAATTATATGTCAACGGCGTTCTTCAGGCCGACAGTGATGATGTAAGCGCACATGTAGCTGTCGATGTATCCAATAATAGAAACTTCAATATTGGTAATATAGGCGGGCAGGCTGATGGTTATTATTTCGATGGACGCATTGACGAGGCATTTCTAACTAAAGGAATATTAACACAAGCCGAGGTTACTGCTCTTTATAATTCAGGAGCAGGTCTCACTTATCCATTTAACGAGTAATGAAAAAGATACTATTTATACTATTTATTCTAATCATCCCCCATGTCCTTTCAGGGCAGGATATGTGGTTTGTATCTCCTACCGGCAATGACGCTACTGGCGATGGTTCAGATGAAGCACCGTGGGCGACAATAGCTCATGCTTTCTCAGAGAGTACCGCAGGCGATGTGGTATATATGACCGCAGGGACTTATAACATCTCATCTCAGGTTACCCTTCCAACAGGTGTGAGCCTTCACGGAATAGGTACAGTGAGGATAGAGGCTACATACGCTTCTACCAACCAGTCATTGATAAAAGGGGAATCTACTTCGGGTTGGGCACACCCATCTATTGCAGGGAACCAGACGATTAGTAATATAACTTTTGATGGTAATATGACCACATGGATAGCTATTCAGATAAACTTCCGTCATAATGTTCGTATATATGGATGTACCTTCATAGACTTCTATCACCGGGGGGTGGTCTTTTATGGTCAGGCATCAGATCAATTCGGGGGTACTAATCCTTATGATCCGACAAAGAGTATGCCCGACGGTTGGTGTACTGGCAATAAGTGTTATAGCTGTACCTTCATCAACTGCGGAAGGAATATAGGATCATCACCTTATAACGGTTACGGAAATTTGAATATAGGTCAGCAGGATGGCTTCGAGGCTTACAACTTAACAATTGTTCAGACGGCAAGGGCATCGGGATATAATGGATATGGGATAAAATTTTACGAAGGAGGCTGGAATAAGAATACAAAGATTTACGACTGCGACATTACCTGTGATATAGACCGTCCTCAGGGTGGCTGGAATTTCTCTTTGGAGATGTGGAATGACCTGGGCGGTTGCGAGTACTATGACAACAGACTTCGTGGCCATGTTGACTTAACCAATAGTGTTCTTGCAGATGGCTTTGAATATACTTCATGGTTCCATGATAACGTGATAGGATGGGATGAGATGCCCGACCATACGGAAGCGGGGATAACACTTGAAGCATGGATAGAGTCGGTGATTATTTCCGACAATACAATAATGAATGTAAGCAATGGTATATCCATGCAACAGCTTTATCCTATTATCCCGGAATGGACACTGAATAATTACATGGAAGAGATACAGATATATAACAACCTGATATATAACCTTGGCATCACGGGTGATGGCTGGACTTACGGGGGTGTTGTCGGGATAGCCTTCACGGAAGATGATGGCGACAAGACTGGGAAGAACTGCTATATATATAATAATACTATCGTATCTGCTACAACAGATGTCCGTGATGATACATACAGGGTGGTAGGTATTAATTACAACTGCCTGACAGACTGGGATGGCTTGTATATAAGGAATAATATCATTGTCAACTTTGACGGTGGTTCTTCACAAAATGCACCTATCCAGGGCATAGGATATAGTGAGATGAATGACTTTGTGATAACGAATAATATCTTTTACAACTGTGGCAATAGTGGTGCACCAAGCTATATCTCGGGCTTCGATACGGGTACGGGTTATGTCTATTCCGATAACATACTGCTTAATCCACAGTTTGTCAGCTCGTCAGATTTTCACTTACAGGAGACCTCCCCGGCTATCGGCAGGGGTATATGGGTGGGTATAAGCAAGGATAAGGATGATTACGATTATTCTACTATTGGCCCAGCAGTAGGTTGTTATGAGTATCTGAGTGAGATACCTGATGAGCCTGACCCTCCTGACCCTCCGGGGCCGGAAGTACCGGATGTTAATGCGGGTAAGATAGTCATGCACCTCGGAAAAATAGTTATGCACTTAGGAAAAATTGTTAAGAGATGATTTATATGAAAAAGATTC
>JBAZDV010000212.1:0-2878 GCA_041654195.1 Candidatus Methanomethylophilaceae archaeon
AATTGCCACTACACTCAAAAATAAATTACCTATATTAATACTATATGGGGTATTTGGGAATAATGTTAAATTAAATGCTTGGCTTATAAAACTAAATGGTAAAGTTAAAATTGTAAACATTAAATTGGGTATATCTACATATTCATATCCACCACCTACATATATACTTCCAAAGATTTCTCCCGTATCCATTGTGAATAAATCATTATCTATATGATAACCATTTATTGTTAAGTATTCACTTGTATCATCTATCCATTTAATATAGGTTATCATGTATGTTTTCCATATATTATTTAATTGTATATTTGTTATAACATTATAACTTTGGTCTAATGTTGCATCATTAAAATTTTTTGTTTGTGTATAACTAAAATTATTAGTTATATCTGTAAATATTGCTAATTGATTATTTAATATTGCATAGTTTGTTTGATTAATATATTCGCTTAAATCATTGTTAGTTTTGTATTGAATTAAATCAATATCTATTTCTGGATATACTCCTATATAATTATTATTCAACAATGATATTTCATAATCTATTGTATTGTTTGTTATTCCACTATAAGTAGTTATTTCTGTTATTATAATTGCACTTGTTTCATAACGAATTGTGTTGTAATCATAATAGTTTTGTATTTGATAAATTGAATCATAACTATTAGTCAATTGTATTGTTTGTGTATATGTTGTTTCTTTTATATTTATATAATCATTAGATTTATTAATATTATATTTACTTATGTTGGCACCTATATAAGCATTACCACTTTGATTTATTAATGTTTGACTGCTTGTTTTTGTTGCATCATCTATATTCCATGCAATTATACTTACTGGATCTGCATTTTTTATTGGTGGATTAAAATTAATACCATTCGTTAAACTTGGTAATAATGCCGATAGTATTGTTGGTATTAATACAATACTTTTTAACATATTTATCTACCACTTTTATTTCTAATTATAAATAATACTAATTTAACTACTGCAAATGATACGGATACACCTAACATGACTAATGCGAATCCACCAAAACTGGTTAATGTTTCATTTTGCCAAAATAAATTTGTAAAGCCAGTCAAAAATTCATTTGTTAAGTGTCCTATTAATCCTAAACCACTTCCAATACTGCTAATTATTTGTCCACCTTGCGTTATATCGGTTAGATACGGATATATAGATAATAAATTACCTTGTGTATATGTAATTAATTCGATTACTGTAAATTGCTCTATTAAATGTGCATCATAACTATTTTCTGTAAGATATATAATATTATTGCCAAAATATAATAAATGTGCCATATCTATTGAGTCTATTGATACTTCAAAACCTACATAATTATCAAGTAATGGATTTACATATTCGTTATTATCATGTATTGCACTTGATACTTTAATGACTAATATATCGTTTTCGTTAGGTTCTAATAATGCTGTTTGATTATCTAATACAAAATTATCTAAATCAAATGTATATGTGTGATTTGCTTTTAATGTTGCTACTTGTGGTGCTTGGTCTATTTTTATATTTGGCTCTTGTCCTTTGCTTGTGCCAATGTTAAATACCATGCCACTTATTGTTAATATATTAAAAATTATGTTTTCTACCATAGATTTATCCTTTTAATGTTAAACTGGGGGGATTGTTATTAATCCCCCCTTTCTTAATTTTGCTTTATGATCCAGTGTTGCCACGTACAATGTTAAGAACTAACTTAACTACTGCAAATGACACCGATACACCAAGCATGATAAGTGCGAATGTTCCAAAACTTGTTAAGCCACCAGCACCAGTGTTTAGTGTTGGATCCCAAAACAATGTTTCAAAGCCAGTCATGAATTCACTTGCTAAATCTGCAATTAGTCCTAATCCACTAACGATTGCATCAATGATCGCTTGTCCCATGTTATATTCCTCCTATATATATTATACAATGTATATATATATAAGATTTGCAAATGTTTTTTTAATTATTTTTTCTTTGTTTTTATTGTTAGGATAAATATGTCAATTAGATAGTATAAAGCAACTGCACTTGTTAATGCTAACCATACATAATATAGTGTTGTTATCATTATTAAACTGCTTATCTCATGCGTTATTGTGTTTGTGCTATTGCTAATACTAAAATATGTGATACTGGTATCTACTGGATTCATTGTTCCAAAAAATATTAAATATAAAATGTCTAACATATTATTTTCTTATCCATTCATGTATTTTTTTATGTATAAAATTAAATGGTAATAATACCATTTTACTAATTAATATGCTTGTTGCTAAAATTATCATTAATGTTATGCTTGTTGCTATTATTTCTATAATATTTATTTCTATAATATAATTAAAAAAATTAATATTAAAGTTTTCTAATCCTATTGCTATTAATATATTATATAAAACTTGATACATTTATTTATCTGCTTTCTTGAATGCTTTTACTATTGTTGGTATTAATATACCTAAAACTAAACTATTGTTAATTATCAATAAAATAATTATTAATAGTAAGTTTTTATCTATTGAATTAAGAATCTGCGTGTAATCCATTTTCTGCCTTTCTTCTATCATCTAATGGCGATACATAATTATTAAATCTAATTATTTCATTTGTTTTGAATTTATTAAATCTTTTTGGGTTTATGTCTTTTTCTGCAATATTATTATATCTTTCGCTATATGCATGAGTATCGTATGTTAAATATCTATTAAATTTAAATCCTAAATAAATGCCATAGTGCCATTTTGTATTTTCACTAATATATGTGCTACTTGTATTTGTTATTTGGTCTGACATGTGTAAATCACACATTCTATTTCTATAAAATATCCAAAATTTAGAAAAATCATAACACCATATATTAATATT
>JBAZDV010000213.1:0-2874 GCA_041654195.1 Candidatus Methanomethylophilaceae archaeon
AAATTAGAAAATCCAATGTTTAGCGTAACAAATGCTCTAACGGAAATTGGGAAAGCAGCTGCTGAGAACAAGCAAGAAGTCTTAGCAAATGGAGCCTGTTCCGTACTTGGCACTCTCGCATTAGATTCTACTGAAAATGGTTTTTTCGACTATTTTCAGAACTTGCCTGGTACGATAGAACCGATTTGTAAAGTCGCACTAGAAAATTCGCTCACCGGTCCGGTTCGTTCCGCGAGTTGGTACCTCCCATCGTGCGCTAAAAAAGCAATTGAAAACGACATTCGCGACCATGATGTTGGAATGATCATCGGGTCACTAGGGAATATCGGAAGAAAAACTGCAGAATATAATATAAGTTTCTTATCTCCACTTAATGGGATTATCGATTCTCTTGCGCAAATTGGAAATGCGGCTGCGAGCAAACATTTAACTAAATCCGTGGAGAGATCTGTGGCAACACTCTGTGCAATCGGAGCAGAACTTTTTGAGAATGGACAAAAGGATGAAGCAAATAAAGTAATAACTCACCTTATCGAGTTAGCAAAAGTGGATCGCAAAAACGCGTTCACTGGAGTACATAAAGTTCAATATGAGTGGGACTATGGGAAGAGAGAAAGCTTCCAAGAATATATTCATCCTTACTGGACGAAGTATAACAGTAACCCTTCGATGCATGAAACATAGTTTTTTAATGTCAACCGACTCACTTTGAGGGCTTACCCTCCGGTGCCCCAAGAAACAACTGATAATAGAAAAACCCCTGCAGTGTGAGCTTTTGGTATGAACGCGGGGTATTGCTCAACGTAATACGGTCAGATTCTACGAAAGACATTTTCAGGTATTCTGGGGCACTATCGATTAAGTTATGTGAGAAGGGGGTGTACCAGGCGATCTTCCTCGAGTTGCTCCGGTTGGGGTACGAGATCCGAAAGATCGATCTCTCGCACTGTGCAACGGATACGAAGGATATTGAGGCTAAAAAGGGGGATCGGCCGGCTATGATGGCTATAAGAAGGTAAAAGGAAATAAACTGAGTGCTCTGGTCGATCGAAAAGGTCTCCCTATCGCCTGTACAGTTTCCCCTGCCAATGTCCATGATTTCCGACTCTACGGGCCTACGCTCGAAGCGTTTGAGTCCCGGAGGTGCAGGATCGTCCCTTGAGCATCTCCGCAGATGCTGCCTACGATACCTGGGGAGATTCATCAGTACAACCGGAAACGAGGAATCAAGAGCGACATCCCGGTCAACCGGAGATCTCGGAGCATCCAAAACGAGGGAGGCCAGTCTGGTTTGATCCGGAACTTTACAAGAAGCGCAGTGCAGTAGAGCGATTCTTCAGTTGGATTGAGGCATTTAAGAAGATCGTTCCACGTTACGAGCGATATGAACACTCATTCATGGGATTGATCCACCTAGCATGTAGTGTCATGATCGGGAGAATATTGGGATGACCTCGATTAATCTTATAGTAGAATTAGATCCCACAAAGGAGAGCAGAATCCATATGAGAATAAAAGAGAATTTTTGAGTAATGGCTATCAAAAGCAGGTGAGCTCAACCATCAAAATCAGATCGCTTAATGGGCTTATCTAGATGGTAGTGATCCTTTACGATATGCTCGACGAGTTCCATAAACCAATCCCCTGATTTTGGACTGACATATATCTCTTCAATGAGTTTTTCAACAGAAATTGGCACATAAGTACCGGTTGCTTGTGAACTTGGTACAAACCCGAATAAGAGAATCCTTAACTCTTTTTCATCATGGTATATCGGTTTCTTCCGATATATGGCGTTGAACAGATTCTTCAGCTCTTCTGGTTTAGGGTTAAAGTATCGCACTTTACCGATATACTGGGGAACATTGCTCTCTGTAACAAGGCTTTCTTTCAAACTCCTTACTGTTGATTTAATGGCCACTCCCAGATTCGTTTTTACGTACTTTGCCCACAGTAATCCAGATTCGTAGTCGTTCATACTCCAGCAGTTCACATACACATGCGTCTCCTTTGCTATTTTTGCGAACCGTTGCATATCGGTGCCACATATATCACTTTGCGCAAACTCATCCGGATAAAGACATTCATGAGCGTCCTCAAAGAGTGTCGGGCGTGCAAAAAAGAGCGCCTTCGCATCTAAGAGAGATGTAAATTTCGCAAAATCTAAGTAGCGCCATATAAGATCAGTATCACTTGGTTCGTCTAAGTCAGGGTGGTACTCATACACATTTTCTGAAAAGAGTGCTTGGTTTAAGCATTTTCCTATTTACATACACTACTAATAATAGAAAAACACCCGCAGTGTGAGCTTTTGGTATGAATGCGGGGTATTGCTCAACGTAATACGGTCAGATTCTACGAAAGACATTTTCAGGTATATTCTGGGGCACTATCTACCCTCCATTGTTTCTTCTCTTCGATCAATTCGGTTGTGCTGCATGATTCTCGTAATGATGCTCTTGGAGCCGCGGTTCCGTACAAAGCCGAGCACTTCTCCGCGTTGAAAAGCAAAAAGACTATATGCCATGCAATCGACCCACTCATCGCCGATAACATCTAATGGATGTTACCACGAAGTTCAACCGGAACTTCGTGCTATCCGGGATGCGAAGAACATCGAAGATAGGCAGCGTGACAGCCGTGTCTACGTTGTGTCCGTTTTTGTTACCGGCTCCAAAAAAACGGAGTCGAAACATGGCAATTGAGAAACAGTCTCGTCGGATCGGGGTCATCGGCCTCGGTTCCGTTGGCAAAGCGGTTAAGCATGCTCTCTCCTTCTATCATCCCTGTACCGGGTATGATATCCTTGGGGAGTACTCCTGGGAAGATGTATTGAACACATCGGTCGTTTTCATCTGTGTCCCCACGCCGGAA
>JBAZDV010000214.1:0-2874 GCA_041654195.1 Candidatus Methanomethylophilaceae archaeon
TACCTTTTTATCATACTTTTCTATTTCAGACTTAATCCCTCTATCCTCATTTAAACAGGAGGCTGCCAGTTTTTCACCTTCCGGTATATATTTCCATTTTAGCTGCTCTTCTTCCGATGCCTCACCGATTGAGGCTACTTTTTCCATAGCGATTTCCCGAAAACTCTTAATATCAGCCATTAATTCATTCCTTTATTAATCATTCAGTCCGATTTATATTACTAATTATATAATAAATTCGTATGTAATCATAAGAATTCCATAGGGGTTTAAATTTATGTACGATTGATGCTATAATCTAGCCTATATCGAAGGAGAGGACAATGTATTTTTCAAATGCTATCGATGCTTTAGGCCATACCCCGCTGGTAGAATTGCCTCATATTGTAAATAATAAAAAAGTCCATATTCTTGCCAAACTTGAAGGCCAAAACCTGGGCGGCAGCGCCAGTACCAAAGACCGTGTAGCTAAATACATGTTAGACATTGCTGTAAAAAACGGCCAACTGAATAAAGATAAAACGATTATTGAGGCCACCAGCGGCAATACGGGGATATCTCTGGCATGGCTGGGTAAAAAAATGGGTTACAGGGTAACCATTGTTATGCCTGAAAATATGAGCGAGGAAAGACAGCAACTGATCAGGATTTTCGGGGCTGAACTTATCCTTACAAAAGCCGAAAACGGAGTTCTAGGTTCAATGAACCTGGTAAAGGAAATGGTTTCAAAAAGCGATAAGTACTACATGCCCGACCAGTTTGCCAATCCGGCTAATCCGCTGGCTCACTATGAAACCACCGGTATAGAAATTCTTGAGGACTTCCCGTACGAGAAAATAGACTATCTTGTGGCCGGTATCGGTACCGGTGGAACAATTGTCGGGGTTACAAGAAGGTTAAGAGAAAAATTTCCCCATATTAAGACTGTCGGAGTAGAACCGCCTCCGGGCGATTGCATCCAGGGCTTAAGATGCCTTGAAACCTTTGTACCACCTGTTCTGGATTTGAGTTTTATCAATGAAAGGGTATGCGTGACCAGTAAGCAAGCCAATGATGCTGCCAAAAAACTGCTTACTACCGAAGGGATATTTTGTGGGCAATCTTCGGGGGCACTTGTTCATCAAGCTGTAAAAATTGCGAACGACCTCGATGAAGGAAACATCGTGGCGGTGCTTCCCGATGGCGGATGGAAATACCTGAGCCTCGATTTCTGGACAAGGCAGAGTTAATTTCTATTTGTGCTTTATCAACCAGTATTCCATGCTGTCTGCCAGAGCCAGCCAGCTGGCTTCGATGATATTCCCGGAACTTCCTACCGTTTTCCAGTGTTCGGCTCCATCAGTGGATTCTATAAGCACCAGCACCTGGGATTCGGTGTTTTTCGAATCCAGGATGCGAACTTTATAGTCTATCAACTGAATACATGACAGCTGTGGATATGACTGTATCAGCGCTTTTCTCAGTGCTTTATCCATAGCATTGACCGGACCGTTACCCTCAGAAGCAGTGTGCATTATCTGGCCGTCAACTTTTACCTTTACCATTGCTTCCGATAACGCTTCATCACTGTTATGAGTTGTGGGCGAACGCCGCCTGCTTTCGATAATAACCATGAAATCGACCAGTTCAAAGGGTGGTTGATAATTCGACTGTGCTCTGTGTACCAGTAAGTCAAAAGATGCTTCTGCATTTTCATATTGAAAACCGCGACTTTCCAGTTCCTTTACCTTTTCAAGAAGCTGCTGCGCTTCTTTTCCCTTGGGAGGAAGTGGAACACCGATTTCACTGGCACGGTGTACAATGTTTGACCTGCCGGAAAGTTCCGAAATAAGCATACGTGATTTGTTGCCAACCAGAGCCGGGTCGATATGCTGATAACTGCCCGACCATTTGCTTAGGCCGGAAACATGCAAACCGGCTTTATGGCTGAAAGCGCTTGTCCCGACATAAGGCAATGAAGTGTTGGGATTTAGATTTGCGGCTTCATTTATGTAACTGGCTACTTCTGAAAGTCTTGCCAGATTTTCATCACTGATGCAGTCGATACCCATTTTCAGCTTAAGATTAGGGATTATTGAACACAGGTTGGCATTCCCGCATCTCTCTCCATAACCGTTTATGGTGCCCTGTACTTGCGTGGCTCCCGCCTGTACAGCAGCCAGAGTAATCGCCACTGCCAATTCGCTGTCATTATGCGCATGAATCCCTATCGGTATGGAGGTTACTTCCTTTACCCTTTTTACAGCTTCGAAAACCTCATCAGGTAATGAGCCGCCGTTGGTATCGCATAGTATCAGGCAATCAGCTCCGGCTTTTTCGGAAGCGATAAGAACATCCAGTGCATACTGCTGATTGTCTTTATAACCGTCAAAGAAGTGCTCGGCATCGATAAAAACGGATATTCCCTTACTTTTCAGGTATTGTGTGGAATCGGTTATCATATTGATATTTTCTTCCAGGGTTGTTTCCAGAACCTGTGTCACCTGGCGTGCCGAGCACTTGGCAACCAGTGTGACTATTCTGGTACCTGCGTCAATAAGGCAAGCCAGTATCGGGTCATCCGCCGCTTTCCCGTTTGCCCGCCTGGTGCTTCCAAAGGCAACCAGGGTAGCGTTTTTTAACTTCAAATCACGGGCTTTTTCAAAAAACTCAATGTCCTTCGGATTGGAACCAGGCCATCCGCCTTCGATGAAGTGGACGCCGAGTTCATCCAGTTTGCAGGCAATATTCAGCTTATCGACAACGGAGAAGGAAATGCCTTCCTTTTGTGAACCATCCCTTAGTGTTGTGTCGTATAGCTGAATAGACATCGAATATTACCTTAAATCCTTTCGGCGATTAAATCGCCCATTTGGCTTGGTCTTACGTTGGGTG
>JBAZDV010000215.1:0-2870 GCA_041654195.1 Candidatus Methanomethylophilaceae archaeon
ACTTGTCCCCCCCCTTTGATTCACAGGATTTCTAAAATCCCAATTGTGAATGATATTCCTATTCGAGATACCGTCTAAAATCACCTTATCCTCAGATGACATTAGCCCGTCTACTGTGATGGTTGCCACATCTATAGGATCATCGCCATCTCCCGCATGTCTATCTGCGTGAGTTGTAACTGCATCTTGTATCTCTTCGATATGCTGACGAGTAGCAACACAAGATATCTTAGTCCCGGATGCAAATTCACGGGCAATTCCGATGGTAGCGGTAGCACCAATTGCACGAACTACTGTAAGATTACCCGCTCCAGTTGCCGCACTAATAGCAGTTATCTGCACCGTTTCAGGATAAGCAAAATCCGCATTGTCAGGATCAATTACCGCGAGAACTGGATAACTTGCTGATACATCAGTATATACCCATCCTTCTGCGATAAAATACTCACAGTAATCTACAGGGATAGTTGTTGCATCATCCGCTATCAAAGACGTGATTGTAGCCTCTGGAGAGTTCTGCACCGTCGGGGAAAACCCACTAATTTTTGTCATTTAAATATAATCCTCCTTAAACAATTTTATCTCGCCAGGTAATCATAACTTTTACCGATCTACTAACAACAGAATCAGAATATACTAAAGTGGATAAATTTGGCATAATTTTCGGGAAATTACCGCTAAATTTATCGAGCGCATTAATATTATTAATGTCAACTGTATAATCCGATGCGTCAATACATACTGAATCACCAACGGCAATATCACCCGTATAAACCAACGTTAGCGTATTATACGAATTATATATGACATTTGTGGATGATTCAGTCGATGAATTGCCAATATCATCCATATCTAATAATCCTCCTTAAACAATTCTATCTCTCCAAGATACAGTTATTTTTGCAGATCTATTCTCTTCTAAATCAGTATATACAAATTCAAACAAATTTGGAACTATTTCCATAAACTCACCATCATATTTTGAAATAGCATTAACACCATTATGTTTAACGCTGAAATAAACAGAATCAATGCATACGGTATCACCAACAGCAATATCGCCAGAATAAACCAAAGATAATACTTGCGTTAGTGTGACTACAATGTTTGATGATGATAATGAGGATGAAATAGCCGATCCATATATACCAATAATAGATATAACAGATGATGATGATAATGATGATGAAACACCAAACAGAGTCATATCTAACGACCCTATAGCATTATCTGACGATAATGTATCTGATTCAGCAATCGCAGACATTACCATATTAGATACAGAATTATCTGAGGATAACGATGATGAAATCCCTGAGAGATAATATAATTTGCTGCCGGTACCATCGCGGTTAAAATATGAGCGATTGAATCCTCTCCCGCGATTAAAACCCATGATTAGATAGACTCCCTCTTTAAGTAGCTGTCAAGATTGCCATCTTTAACTAATAATGTATCTCCTGATTTAACATCTCTGGATGTATCAAGTTCAAACACTTCAAGCATATTCCCAACAGTTAATGCATCATATGTCGCAAAATGCGTTACAATACCCCAATCTGCCGTTGCTTCAGGGAATGCTATTTCTCCTTCGTTTTCATCTGTGAATAACTGGGTTCCGGATGCAACCCCGTTCCAGGTGACAGCCTGACGAGCATAAGACCCTCCAGATACTTCTGTGCCAGTCGATAATGGATTACCAACAAATACCGCAAGATATGTATCAGTTGGAGCTGTGTATGATGTTTCGCCATGGAGATGTTTTAAAATTGCAGCGAGAGCGTAATCGCTCATACCTACATATCCCATAATTAATATACCTCATTTTGGATTGTTATCGTAAATCCCCCCGTAATCGTGGCAGAACCTGTATTTTTTACACAGATTTTTGCCGGTGTCGATACCGTGCCGGCAGATACTATAGATATACTATCTCCAGATGTGGTTATAGTTGACATTACAGATGATTCATCAGCCGCATAAGCGAAAGGATCATCCGCGATAAGTTCAAGTTTGAAATCCGAACATCCCACCCATTTTCTATCAAATGGAATACCACCATTATATTTCGCGGTGTAATACCATCCTGGGCAGTCGTCAAACTCAAGTTTGAACTTCTTCGGTCTGCCGTATGCATCTACAAGCACCCTGGCAAATGTGCGGGTCAGCGTGTCGAGTTCTGCCGCATCTGTGCTAGTTGTGGCAAACTGACACGGCAGGGAGAACGTTCTTGGACCTAACTTCGAGTCAATCCAAAGACGCCCAGCTCTGTTCGGTATATCTGCGGTTCGGTCAATTGATCCGGGCAGCATAGGCTGACTCGGACCATAAAGGAGGGTGATGCTATAAGTAGATACAGCAATATCATTAATTTTGAATCCGCCATTATCTACCATTAGTATGTCACCCCGCGTCCTCTGTTCTTTCTTTCGATCATTGTTGCTAGTTCCTGAGCAATCAGTTTAATGTCCTGATCATTACGTACGGATAGGTTTTCTATGGTAATAGATATACCTCCTCCGAAGTTACTGCCTCCGTCGAGTGGTACAATAGCCTCCGGTCCGGCTTCACCAATCATTGCGATAGTCGGCTCTGTTACGATACCGCCCTCCGCGAGTTTCGGGATCTCAGGGATGGATATACCGAATGTTTGACCGCCGAGATATGGGACCCATTCAGGAATGTCGATCTTAAGCATATTCAGCCCACGGATCATGACGTTTATCCCGCCGGTGATTGAGTTTATCACAAACTTAATTCCGGTCCAGATTGTGTCCCAGATGCCGAGGATCGTGTCTCTGAACGACGTGAACACGCCGACAATGAACCCAACCGCAGTCGACACCCCAGTTGTGATGTTAGTCCATGCT
>JBAZDV010000216.1:0-2869 GCA_041654195.1 Candidatus Methanomethylophilaceae archaeon
TGGCGACAGTAAATGGAAAAATTGTTGCAGCCAGATATGAAAACCAATTGGTAACGGCATTCCATCCTGAGTTGACGAACGATACTTCAGTACACGAGTATTTTGCAGATATGATTTTCGGTCGGTAATCATTTATATATCGCGCATGAGAAAGCTTTAAGAATGAGGATACAATCCTACCTTTTACGTAAACTCTGAGCTATGGCAACATAGCAAAGAGAGTGTGGCATACAGTCTTTTTTTGAGACATGTAAGGCATGCGCTTGGGTACTTCCCTTCGCGGGAACATTTACGGAGGAAAAACAATGGCAAAGAAAGATAATGCCCCAAAAAAGACTGAGGATGAAAGTTTCAATTTCATCGTTCGTATCGCGAACAGCGATATCGATGGTCAGAAGAGGACCGCTGTCGGCATCCAGAGTATTAAGGGTGTCGGAAAGAGGGTCGCACAGATCGTAGTTAAGAAAGCAGGTATCGATCCTACACTCAGGATCGGTTCGCTTTCAGAAGAGAAAGTCAAGGAACTTGAGCAGAGCATGCTCACATACGTGGAGTATGCGCCAGAGTGGGCCATCAATAGGCAGCTCGACTATGAGACAGGGGATGACATGCATCTCTTCGGCAACGATCTTGAACTCACACAGAAAGACGACATCAACAGAATGAAGATGATCCGTTGTTACCGTGGAATCAGGCACGAGACCCATCATAAGGTAAGGGGTCAGAGGACCAGGTCTAATGGACGTCACGGACTCACCATGGGTGTCTCTAAGAAGAAGGAAGTGGCGTAAGATGGGAGATCCTAAGTTTTCACGTAAGGCATATGATACACCTTCACACCCTTGGCAGGGCGAGAGGATCAAAGCAGAGGTCGTAATTGTCAATAAATATGGCCTTAAAAATAAGACAGAGGTCTGGAAAGCACAGACAATCCTGAGAAATTTCAGGAGACAGTCAAGAGAGCTCCAGGCACGTCTTAGAGGGGGAGAGGAACAGGCCAAAGTAGAGGCAGATGCACTTCTCTCCAAATGTGTTCGTATCGGTGTTTTGCCGGTAGACGGAGCATCACTCAACAACATCCTGACGCTTAATGAAGAGAGTATTCTCGCACGCAGGCTTCAGACACTTGTGTTTGAAAAGGGAATGGCGTCAACCATCGGTCAGGCTAGACAGATGATTGTTCACGGGCATGTTTTCATGAACAGCCATAAGGTTACCGTTCCCGGTTATATCGTTACGAGGATGGAGGAATCTTCGATAGAATACAATCCTGCATCACCATTCAATGATGAAATGCACCCAATGAGGGTTACTGCAGAGCAGGCAGCAATCAATGAAGCAGCCAAGGCAGAAGAGATCGCCAAGGAAACGAAGAAAGCTGCGGCAGTGGCAAAAGCAGACGCAGATGAAGCCGGCATAACTCTGGAGGATGAATAATCATGACAGCTAAATGGGGAATAGCCAATATCTACGCAAGTTACAACAACATCATGATCACACTGACAGACATCACTGGTGCTGAGACAATTACCAAAGCAACCGGTGGAATGGTTGTCAAGCAGGCCAAAGATGAGTCCTCGCCTTATGCTGCTCAGAGGGTGGCGGAGAGAGTCGCAGATGTTGCAAAGGAGAAGGAATTCGTCGGCATACACGTTAAAGTACGTGCACCCGGAGGAAACAAATCCGCATCTCCTGGTCCTGGAGCTCAGGCTGCAATTCGTGCACTCGCCAGAGCAGGACTCAAGATTGGTCGCATTGAAGATGTGACCCCAGTACCTCATGACGGTACCAAAAAGAAAGGCGGACGCAGAGGACGCAGGGTCTGAGGAGGCTACACTATGGATATTGAAATAATCGAAATGGCCGAGAGGAAGACAAAGTTTGTACTGAAGAATTCCACACCGGCCATGGCGAACGCTCTCAGGAGGACCATCCTGACGGATATTCCTAAAATGGCGATCGACAAGGTGGAGTTCCACCTTGGTCCGATTGATGTTGACGGAAGGGAGTTCGAGAGTATCACGCCCTTGTTCGATGAGATCATTGCTCATAGGCTGGGAATGGTTCCAGTACCCACAGATCTCGACCTCTTTACATTCCAAGATAAGTGTGTCTGTGGTGGCGAAGGTTGCCCCAGTTGCACAATAATGTATAGTCTGAATAAGAACGGACCTTGCACTGTGTATTCAGGTGACCTGGAGCCTCTGGGAAGTCCAGATCTCAAGGTCAAGGACGAGGAGATCCCGATCGTAGAACTTGCAGACGGTCAGTCGGTTCTGATCTATGCCCATGCGATAATGGGTACCGCGAAGAAACATGTCAAATGGCAGGTTGCCAGCGGTGTAGGCTACAAATATATGCCAGTTATCACAATAGATGGCAGTAAGTCATGTCAGATGGAAGCGATAGCTCAGGGATGTCCTAAGAAAGTCTTTGACATCAAAGCAGGAAAGCTTGTTGCGAAACGTCCATTGGACTGTTCATTGTGTATGTCTTGCGTGGAAGCCTGTAACAATAACGGTGCGATCACCGTCAAGGGCGATGACACAAATTTTGTGTTTAAGTTCGAGACTGATGGTTCGCTCACTGCTCAGCAAGTACTCAATAAGGCTGTCGAGATTCTTTCCGCTGAGGCGCAAGATTTCGGAAAGATGGTCGCAGACATCTGATAAAACTGTTTATATAATTTTTAAGTCGGGGCTTGTCCCCGATATTTCAATATTGAAAACAATATGTGCCAGTTTCAGAAGAAATCTGAAAGTTTGCACTTTCTGACCTTATCGTTATTGAATAAAGAATCCATGCTCATTTCAAGTATGTCTATCCTTTCTTTGGTGTATTCGGACAGTTCATATTTTCTGCCGATCTC
>JBAZDV010000217.1:0-2857 GCA_041654195.1 Candidatus Methanomethylophilaceae archaeon
TAGTGTTTCAATAATGGCGTAGACAACATCATCATCCGATAACCACTCCGTCATGTCGATGGGGAGAAGGAGTCTTTGATGGATATCTGTTCCTTTGATGATGTTCTGCCGGGCCATAGTAATAATTCAACGTCAAATCATATAGTACTAACGGATTTAGATTAACATTTCTCTCTAAATTACTACATTTGGTTAGATTCGTGCAACAGCCCCTTTGGCAATACTTTTCACGAGCATGGTATACGGAAACAACGAGGCAATACTCCCTGCTTTCGTTAAGATATATCGCTCCCATTTTGAGTAGTAACACTCTCCGAACGGAGTCGTATCCACCGCAACAAAGGCCGTTACCTTGTTCGGATACTGTATCGCAAACTCCTGACACACATATCCCCCCATGGACTGACCCACTAAAATTACCCGGCCTATCTCTTCTGCCGTTAAAATCCGATTAAGGTCTTGTGCAACATTTTGGTAGGTAAAATTGTCATAAGGCCGTGATTCTCCATGAAGAGGGATATCCCACGTAATGATGGTATAGTCTTTGCTGAAATATTCCACCTGTTTATCAAACATCGTATGGTCAGCTGTCATGCCATGCGTAAACACAATACACGCTGAATCTTTGCTTTGATTCCCGCCTATCCAGTAGTATACGGTGCCACGTTCTGATGTGATATTTTTCTTTTCCATATAACGTTCACACCCAAATTTACCTGGAGTCATGTCCACGCTGTTTCAAGAGGGGCGTATTCAATAAACACCTTGCCTCGTTCGTCTAATTTTCTGAAACTATGGCCTTCGGGAATCCTGTCTTTTAGCCATTCTTTTTTGGTGTCTACCCCGCATTGATGGTTTTTATCCGCAATTGCACAGCAAACATGTTCTTCCTCTCTATTTTCTCGTGTGATATTGATAAAATTCATATTTTTCTCTTGAAAAATTGTCTGTGTTACAAGTACTATACCTATGAGATATGGGATATATCTTATTACGTTCGTGCATCCGCGTTCGCGACCAGCACCTCCTCATTTCAAGGAAATTCGGATACCCATGATCCCCAAATCCGAAAAATGCCTCACATAATATTATAGCTAAGGTTGCCACATCAGGTGTGATGAATAATACTGCCCGTTACTTCGACGAAGTAAATATTTTACGGGCATTCGCAATTTTGGCAGTGATCAGCATTCATGTATCAGATCATTTCAAGATTATGGATGGTATTACGGTATTGTCATCGGTATACATGGCAATTGATGCGTTCAGTCATTTTGCCGTACCTCTGTTCATATGCATATCCGGTTTTGTCTTGTACAACAAATATTTTGAAGGAATAGAGATCAAAACTTTCTATGAAAAACGCTTGAAATCCGTCCTGCCCCAATATCTTATCTTTTCGACATTTTATCTGGGAGTAACATATATCGGCTCAATTGTGCTTTTAACGCCAATCATTCTTGACATCCCTCATATCATATACCGATACGCAACAGGGGGATGTTATTACCATCTCTGGTTTTTTGTGTTGATTATCCAGTTTTATCTTATCTATCCGGTCATCGTTTGGATTTACAACTACGGTACATCAAAAGGCCGAACGTTAACACTCCTCGTTGCATCTTTTTTCATCGGAGTCATCTACAATTCATATACCCTGCCGGATGTATCCCTCCTTGGCGTTGCCACCCCCATACTGGGAATTTTCACCAAGTTTCTTGGATACCTCTTCTATTTCATATTAGGAATGGTTGTTCTGGAGAGATATGACGAAATACTGCAAAAATGGAAGCCGAGGAAATCGTTGTATTGGCTCTCTATACCTCTGATTTTCGGTACAATTATTGGTATTCTTGGGTATGCTCAGAAGTTTTTTACCTATGATTTAACCCTGATTCATCCCTTTCTGGGACAGTACTGGCACTATATTGCCGCGGTAATAACGCCGATATTCTATGTACTCATCTTTTACCTCTGCCTTTCCATAGCCCTGCATCTGGTCTCTCATAGAACGAGACGAGTAGCATTCCTTGAAAAAATCGGGCATTACTCTTTTGGCATCTACCTTGTCCATGCAGCCTTTGTGTCTCTTTTTATCTTTATATTCCCGTATATTGGATTTGGCTGGGATAACTGGCTGTTCTATCCGGTGACCTTTGTTTTGGTTTTCATTATGAGTTTCCTCTCTGTTGAGATTCTCCAGAAACTCCCGTATAGCACATATATTATTGGGACGAGCCGATAGGGGTCTTGTAATAGATGGGTATCATTTGGGGGACATCTCATCCTGGATATCCGCGTGATAACCCCGTATATCCGAAATGTCTATGAGTATTGCTGACAGACAGAGCACATACCGGATATCGGTATCATATGGTGAGGGAATAAAGATGAGCGGTTCGTATGTAAGCATTCGTGGCGAAGTGTTACGAAAACGTGAGCGTGAGCTGCCGTTTCTCCAGAGAGAATTTGATATCGAAACAATAGGAGTTTTTGGGTCTGTCAGCCGGGGGGAGGATACGCCTGAGAGCGATGTTGATGTACTGTATACGTTTCGTAATGGGGCGATAGGGATTAAGAAATTCCTGGATCTTGCTGACTTCTTAGAAGAGCTCTTTGGACGTGAGGTTGAGCTTGTGTCTGAAAAGTATCTGAGCCCGTATATCAGGCCGTACGTGGAAGCGGATCTTGTTTTGTATGGTGCAGGTGCGTAATGGATCGGGATATAGTCTATTTATCGCATATATTTGAGCAATGCTGAGTCATTCTGAGTGTTTCTAAAGAGAATATCTCATTTTCCGAACCAATAAAAAAGAGGAACTCAAACCTCTGCCGTCTTAATTTTCTGGTATATGTC
>JBAZDV010000218.1:0-2855 GCA_041654195.1 Candidatus Methanomethylophilaceae archaeon
GGCCGCAAGGCAGGATAAGTGCGATGAAATAGCTGCATCCAAAGCACTGTATGCACTGGCGGATAAGGCTGGGGTGGGACAGCTAATAAACTGCCCTTACTGTAATGCCAAGTTTGAGAAGAAGTCGTACCAGCAAAAGTTCTGCGGCAATAAAGGGCAGCATAACTGTAAAGACAAATACTGGAACCTTGTGGACACGCGACGTCGGCACAGGGCGCAGTTCTTTAACTAAGTAGGGAAATAGAAATGACACCAAAAGAGATATTCAATAAATTACAGCAGGTAATAACCCTAGAACATGTGCCAGAGTCAACCGGGTATTGGTTTAAGCTAAAGGTGCCTACGAGTGAAGATGCCTTTGAACACCTGGAGCTCCCGACAACTAACTGCGGACTGCTCTGGTGCACATTAAATGGCAAAGAAGTACGTGACGAAACACTGTACAGTATCCCAATAAGTAAACTTTGTAGAGCCTTAGATGGCTTAAGAACGATGAAGATCGTAGTGTACGGTAAGTCTGTGCGCGATATACGGACAGTACAGACATATATAAAGGATATGCTTGATCTGTCAGAGTACGTAAAAGAGCTGCCGTCAAAGTACATGGCGTACTATGATTCAAAGCTACGTGGATTGTGCAGCGACCTGCCGGGCCGACAGATTGTATATCTGCGGCAGGCTGGGTTAAGGAAATTGGAACTTAGTTGGGCGCAGGTATTTCCTTGCGAGGACATAGAAACAATAAAAAGACAACAATAAACACAGGACACACAATGAGCAATAAACTGAAGGCGCAAAACGAAGATCAGAACGCACTGACACTGGAAGAGATGCTGGACGCATCAGATAGTTACTGGACAAAGTACTTTGACGACAATATACTGCCGCACGATCTGGACATAAATCTGTTGGCCGAAGAGGATCGCGTGCATATCGCACGCATATTGGAGTTGTTGGCGGCATCCAGTATGACAATGAAACAGTTCTTGAGAAACAACTTGGATACATTCCAGGAGCACGTTGCAAATGGAACACAGCTTATAGAAATGGCAGGTGAGTAATATGCAAAGAATACTGACAGTAGTAGCTGTATTACTCATCTTTACGGGCTTTATGATAGCCCTCATAGGCAGAATGCAGTATGATGATGCCTATAAGCAGGGGCAGATAGATGCACTGACTGGTAAGATCTGCTATAAGCTGGAGCAGCAGCAGGACGGTACCACGATATGGATAAAAATAAAGGAGCAGCATGAGCCTCTGTTGTACAATAGAACAGCCAAATAAACGACTGCCAGCTAATCTGATACAACTGCGCAACGAAATAAGCAAGGGTGCTGCCTTTGATTACGAGTTTTTCTGGAGCGGTAGCCCATTCAGCCAGTGGCATCATAAAGGTTTTACGCTGGATGGTGTATCATATTCCACTGCAGAGCATTATATGATGGCAGAGAAGGCAAGGCTGTTCGGTGACCGTGCAACGCTTGATAAAATACTTGCAGCAAGGCAACCAAAAGACGTCAAACAACTGGGACGTCAGGTCAGGGGTTTTGATGCAGCTATTTGGGATGCCAATAAACTCGCTATTGTTTTAACTGGTAACATGGCCAAGGTCAATCAAAATATAGGCATAAAGGAATGCTTGCTGGCGACATACGACAGAATACTGGTAGAGGCAAGTCCATACGATGCTGTATGGGGCATTGGCTTGGATTGCAGCCACAAATACGTATGTAATCCAATAAAATGGCGGGGACAAAATCTGCTGGGATTCATACTAACAACAATTAAAATGCAAATAAGAAAAAAGGAATCAATATGACATCAAACGAATTAAAAACCATCATATCCAAATTGGAGCACATAGCCTCCAATACAGAAAATGCTTTGTGCACAACCTGTGAGGATCTTGACGACACTACTGCACGTACACCCATAACAGCAGACAGCATCACTGGAATAAGCGTGGATATTGCCATAGGGGCAGCACCTGAAGAAGCCTATAATATGTCCGACTTGATCATAGCCGATGTGACTGATCTAAGCATTGCCGACAGATGGCTGCTGGAGGGCATATGTATACGAAGCAAGGCCAGGAAAAGGGGGCAGCCAAGAAAGCAGCTGTGGACTGTAATCGCCTGTAGTGAAGACTGCGTGGTGTTACGCAGTGAACCCAAGACGGCAAAAAGTAAGTTGATCTCAATAGGCTATAACGTATTGCGCAGCGACTATGAGACAGTAGTTGGCAGCGTGCTGGCGAAGGCCGTGCCTAAAGTGCTGGAAGGCTAGAGAATGGATGCAAAAGCTATACAGTCGTTTATCAGTAAGCTGCAGTATCTGCTGGCATCTGACGAGAACAGACTACGTGCACTATCAGACGATATACACGTATAGTTGCAGTGTGCAGCAGGAAAGGGCCACAATGAAAAAAGAAGATCTGAAGAAAGTAATACAAAAACTCACAGTGCTGGCAGATGGTAAGTCGCTGCATAGGAAAAGTACCTATACTCCTACGATAAGCGCTGCCAGTATAACCGCTGTTAACCTGGCTATAGAATCGGTAGCGGAAGGCAATATAGACGTAAATATTCTGGAATGTGTGGAAGAATCCTATAGGCAATACACATACGCAGATGACAAGCTCTTCAACGGTATGCATATTAAAAATATCTGCAATGGTGCCGAATGGAGCATAGTGGGATGGAATTACACCGGCGTAGTTCTGGGGCAATTGCCATGCACCGTTACACACATAGTGTCTTATAAAAAGCTTATGGAAGACTACACTAAGCCAGATGGCGGGCTACTAGGCGTAGCAATATGCCCAAGGAAGAAGGAAAAGGTATGAAAAGTAT
>JBAZDV010000219.1:0-2848 GCA_041654195.1 Candidatus Methanomethylophilaceae archaeon
TCCGCCGATGTAAGCGGACCTATCAATGACACCCGATATTGCAGGATGCATCCTGCGATTGCCAAATGCAAATACCGTCTTGCCTTTTGCTGCTATTTTGATCCTTGCTGCCTTTGTTGCGATCCCAGACGGCTGACAAAGCATTCCGAGAATCGATGTCTCAGTGATACCAAAATCAGTGTATGCACCATAAATGCTCATCAATGGGATTCTGACACTGTTCTGTGATCTTGCCGTGAAGATCGTTCCTTCGGGCACCGATGAAATGTCGATCGGCATTCCTTCTGTCAAACGAAGCACTTCCTCCAGACCACAAAAGACCGCCCATGGCCATTTGTTCGGAAGGACACTGCCAGTGAATTCTGCCCACACCTTTGTATCGCCAAGACCTCTTTCCTCAAGAATACGTTTGGTCCTTTCAAAATACACGTCCATCGTATACCCGGAACGAACATCTTTCTCATCGGCGATGAACAACTTATCCATTTTGAATACCTCACAGTATGAATGCTTTCTTTCCGGGGAAAATGGCTTTGGAACCAAGTTCCTCTTCTATCCTAAGGAGTTGATTATATTTTGCGGTACGTTCGCCACGCGCAGGTGCTCCTGTCTTGATCTGCCCTGTACCCCAACCTACTGCAAGATCTGCAATGCTGACATCCTCTGATTCGCCTGAACGATGTGAAATGACAACGGAATAACCATTGTCAAAACTCATCTGCGCCGCATCGCCTGCTTCTGTAACAGTACCGATCTGATTTACCTTCAAAAGAAGCGCGTTTGCGGCATTCATCTTGATCCCTTTGCTCAAACGCTTAGTGTTAGTGACAAATATATCGTCACCTACGATCTGAACATTGGATCCTATCTTCTTGGTCAATGCGGCCGTGGTCTCGAAATCATCTTCGAAGAATGGATCTTCAATGCTGATCAGCGGATAATTCTTGGTAAAGGACTCATAATGATCCGCAAGCTCGCCTGCAGTGAGTTTCATTCCGTCAACGTCATAAATTCCATCTTTGAAAAACTCACTAGATGCAGCATCCAGTGCCAAAAAGACGTCCTTACCGGGAGTGTACCCAGCATTTGATATCGCATTTACTATCGTCTCCATTGCTTCTGATGCTGTATCCAACGGCGGTGCAAATCCACCTTCATCACCGAGATTTATTGCACCCGCGCCGTACTTTTTCTTCAGCATGGACTTGAGTGACATGTAAACCTCTGATGACATCCTGAGACACTCGGAGAACGTTTCGGCCCCGGCTGGAATGATCATGAATTCCTGTATCCTCAGATTACCACCAGCATGCTTTCCGCCATTGATAATATTTAACATGGGAACAGGCAACGTTGTCCCATTGTCACCTATGTGCTGATAAAGGGGAAGACCTTCAGCCATCGCACCTGCCTTGGCAACTGCCAATGATACTGCGATGATCGCGTTGGCCCCAAGCCTCTTTTTATTCTCGGTTCCGTCCAGTTCGATCATTGCCTCATCGATAGCTCTTTGATCCACAGGATCCATCCCGACGATCTTTCTAGCTATCTCACCACGGACATTCTCTACTGCGGTCATTACACCTTTTCCGCTGAACCTTGAACCCCCGTCACGAAGCTCATGAGCTTCCCACGAACCCGTCGATGCGCCTGAGGGTGCAATTGCAGTGATCTTGTGTCCTTTGACAATGATCTCTGCTTCGACAGTAGGGTTTCCCCTCGAATCCAATACCTCTCTTGCCCATACCTTCTCTATCTTCATTTGTGTCCCTCAAATGCTCTAGGCCTCATAGAGCTCCATGTCGTGAAGTAGCAATTCCTTATCTTTGTCGGTAAGGGATTCTTCCTTCACTGAAATAACAAGCGTGGCGATCTTCTTGCTTCCGCCGTTTATGATCTGATATATCATTGTGAGAACGGTGTTCAATCCATTCACATCTATGATCCTCTCCAGATCGTCAATGACAACGACCGGCTTTACAGCTTCATCGATGAATTCTGTGATCGCTCCCATGAGCGTACCCAATTTAGACATCTCTATGTATCCTATACGAGGTTTCATTGAAAGTCCCAAAACCTTCACATGAATGTCCTTGAACCTCTCTGTGACAGATTTGGACCTTCCGGATGTCACGACCATGATATCGCAGTTCTTTGTCGTAAAGAACGTTGCCATCTTGTAGACCGCCTCGGGCTCATTTTCGAAAACAACGTAAGACTTCCCAAACCTCAGTCCCATATCTTCATCGGATTTCTCTGTGACGGTCCTTGAAAACAATTTGAACCTCGATCTTTTTCCTTTCATGTGCCTTATCTCGGCATCGGATGAAAGAGAACGAACCTTTTCTAGGATCTCAGAACTTTTGAAAGGCTTCTGAATAAAACCGAAAATGAATGGCGTATCTTTCGGAAGTTGCTCTTTACCATTGGTCAGGATCAACGCACGCACATCGGAATCCTCTCCCAAGGAATCGAGAACCCTTAGGCTGCTTTTTCCATCGACCACTGAATCCAAAAGTATCGCTTCTGGCTTGAAAGAACCGACCTTAGAAATGGCATCATCGATCGTACTAGCCAGTTCTACTTCGTAACCGTCTACGGTCAAAATCTCTGCAATGATCTCCTGGATCGCGACGTTATCATCTACTATCAGAACCTTCATCCTATCTCCCTCTGGATGAACAATATTCAATCAAGTCGATGGCATCGATACTATATTAAAGGAATACAATAAAGGATGCATCACGCCAACGGAAGAAGTTACTAACTGAAGCGGTAATTACCGCATCAGCTGAATGTTTTAAAAAGGCCTTACACTAAGACATAACGCAGGGAACTTACTGTTTCC
>JBAZDV010000220.1:0-2844 GCA_041654195.1 Candidatus Methanomethylophilaceae archaeon
GAATGCCGACAATACGACCAGATTCATTTAAGCAACGTATACGCATTGACCGCCACCGAAGCGATCAATACCCCGGTCATGACATACAGCACGACCTTAGTTATCTTTAATCTGTTTTCCATATTTTTGTATCCAATCTCTAAGCTGTTGATTTGTTTCTCGGAGCTTGTCAAGGTCTCCTGCATTGTCGCTATCGATTGTTGCTGATTCTGTAACAAGCTTTTCTGCGTTTGCGAGTTGCTTTCTAAGGTCAGCAAGCTGTTGTTCATTTCCTTGATTGAGAGCGATAAGTTTTTCGTATTGCTCTCGGAGAGAGCCAATCTGTCCCCTAAGCTTGTCGTTGTCGTCTCGTAACTTGTCAAAATCGCTTGAAGCTCGCCCATTGGATTTTCTGCCGACAAAGAAGCCAAAGGCAACACCAAGAGCAAGCACAAGATAATGCCCATACTTCTTGATCCATGCCTTTGCCTTGCTGGCACCTGATGCAATCCCCGTAAAAAACGCTTTGATTTTATTCCACACATTCTTTCTCCTTCGGTTTCTCATAGCCATGTTTGATCGCCCAAGCGCTTGCGATCTTCACAAACGCTTTCTTGACCCCATACATATCAAGGGCATATTGCCCCGTGTACCCAGCGATAAGCGCCAAGGGTAACAACCAGATATTACCCGTGTGCCTGATCCCGAACCAGACCGAACACGTGCAAATACCCGAGAGCATTGCAGACAGTACGCCCCAAAAAGCGGGTTTCTTAGTCCTTGAAGCCTTAAGGCATTCCATGATCGTGGCGACTACTATAATGCTCGCGGCAAAAAGTATCAATGCGATCTTGTCTTCCATCTTTTCCTCCTGTCAAATTCTTGTAAGATTTTTCATTCCTGTGCTTGGCATGTTTATTAAACAAATCTCGTTTTGTCATTGCCCATCCTTTTCTTTTCGGAAGAATGAGCTTGTCGTCGTATCACGGAAATAATCATTCATCTTCTTTTCCTGTGCTTCGCTCTCACCGTTTATCGCATTACGCCTGAACGCTTGGAAGATGACGATATCATTCTCAAGTCCCAACTTAAGTCCCTCGGCGATGTGATCAAGGAACTTTTTGGTTCCGAATTTGTTGATTATCGACGTGATAATCGATGCTGTCGCTGTCACCAAAGCCACTACAATTATTTCACTCATCTAATAACCTCCAATACCGGCCACACCACGTTCAGTGGAAACCCCTCTTGCTCCGGCACATCACGCAACGCCTGCCGATATGCTTTTGCTTCGGTTTCCCCAACGCCTGTGTCAACCGCCTTGTTGACAAGAATGTCAGCCTGCGCCAACAATTTGTTTCGCTGTTCCCGCACGACTTTCGCCATGTACTGTTTCCACTTTTCCTTTTCCGCCGCAAGCAAGCTGTCAAACTGCCCTTCCACCTCTTCTTGTGTGAGACTGGTTTTTGTGATGTACAAGTCACCTTCATACTGCACTGACTCGTCTGCGGCAACCTCATGCAGATTATCGTACAAATGCAGAGTGCCATCCTCAAATAATGTGAATTTTTCGTTATCCGATTTGCTGTTTCGTTGCATAAGAAACCATCCTTCGCATCCTTCTTGATGCAATTATATTTTCTATTTTTCTAAGCAATGTATGACAATCAGAATGTAACACAATACCTCTCCTGGATAATAGCGAACGAGCTTGTGATAAAGAGCAGTATTCGTTTTTGCATATTCTATTCATAAGTTTTCTTATACGCATATATGTTGTTTTGCGTATCTCCTGAAAACCTTCCCTATATGTTCTATACCCTATAAAATCAACAAATGTATTGTACCATTTAAATTGTCTGATACATTCCTTGCCTGTAGTTTTTAACTTCAAACATACATTGGCAAGATAAGAGTGAAGATATTCAGTAACAGCCTTCATTTGCTTTTTGGATTTGCATCCAATCAAGATGTTGTCAACATACCTCACATAGCACTTCAATCTAAACTTCTCCTTCATTGCATGATCGAGTTCTGACAAATACAGAGCTCCAAACCATTGGCAGACATAATATCCGAGTACAAGACCATTGGTGCATGTATCAAGAATCAATTGAAGTAAAGCAAGCACCCTTTTGTCTCGTATTTTTCTCTTAAAGAAATTCATAAGAATAGCCGTGTCAACACATTCATAATAATGTTTTACGTCAGCTTGAATAAGATATTTTGAGTCTTTCTTGTGTGTAGTCCAATTTTTTACAATTTTCCTTCCATACTCCATGCCACGATTGGGTATACACGCAATATTGTGACGTATCAAATGTTTCATGATATGAGGTTGCAATTCAAGCATAAGAAGATGGTGTACAACCTGATCACGAAATGCAGGTCTTCGAATGGTACGTTCCTTATTTGAACGGATATCCCAAATCTTTCTGTCTTGTGTGATGAGAGGTTTGTAAGTACCATCTAATAATTCTTCTCGGAGCATATCACGCCTCTCTTCACTTTTAAGATACTTCTGAGCAGACACCGATTTTGACTTGTGCTCGCTAGCCTTCTTTGTTGCAAGAAGCAGTCTTTCATTACTCACCATCCTATCAAAATCGATATCCTTCCAAGTTTTTGCCAAAATATTCATCCTTTGCACTCGTGAGCTTTCACATTATTTCAGTTACCGGCACACATTTTGGCTTGTGCTATTTCGCCTTCGCAGGGTATGGCAGACTTTTTCATTAAGGATTCGGATTAGCCGACCGCCAATGTTGATGTTAGTGTTCACAGGAGAATTGTTACCATTCCAATAGAAAGGCGAAACATTAGTCCCATTGTTCCAGCTACCACCAAAGCGGACAGTCAATATCC
>JBAZDV010000221.1:0-2843 GCA_041654195.1 Candidatus Methanomethylophilaceae archaeon
TTCCCGGCGTCCCTTATATCCGCCTTTACGCTGTCGAATTTTATAAGTACAACATCGCCGACTTCAAAAGCTTCACTATCCACATCCATATAAACAATAGGAACATCCTCCAGAGCATCAACAGCGTTTACATTAAGGGCAACATTGTTTTCACCTTTCACGCTGCTTGTAGCTGCCTCAAGGGTAACGTTGCATTTATCTTCTTCAGTGTCGATTGAGGTTATTGTTCCGTAACGATAAGTCGGCATCCACTTCTGCCATCCGGGAAGCAAGGCCCAGTTGAAAAAGATATTATTAGCCAATCCTGATATGGAAGGCTGCAACTGTCCATCTCTTGCAGAACTATATGCGGCATTACCGTCATATCCGGGCTGGATATTTACAAGTGTTTTGCGCTCCCCAGGGACTTCTATAATTCCGACTTCCCCGGAAAGTCCTGTTGTCTTGTCCGCACACCATGCCTGAATAGCAGGATCAGCAGGGATATTATTACCAAGCACTTGGTATCTTTTTTGTGCTGAAGCAAGAAGTAAGGTAGTTCGATTCTTTTCTTTGTTCTTGTGTTGTAATTCATTGAGTTTGCTGACATAATCATCAACATGCTTGAACGGATCAATAAGTGATAATTCATTCCGTAGGGTTTCTATTTCGTCTTCAATATCTTCAATGGCTGCTTCAATGGCCGGTATGACTGTTGCAAGTTTGGCATATTCTGCAAGTGCTCTTGCTGTGTCAAGATTAAGAGTTATGTTGTATAACCCGTCTCCTGCATGAGATATGATTGTACCCTTTCCCATACTATGCGTCTATCTCTGCTATTTCAATTTGATGTTGTCCATCGTTCACAGTATAAGTTATCAGCTCCACGGTGAAAGAATCCCCGTCATAAGTTGCTGTATCACCAGGGCATAGGTTGATATTAGGTACAGCGCACCTGTAGCGTCTTTTATCATCAGTTACACTCTTATAAATAACGTCTTCAAGTGCTACTGTTTTTGGGGTGTATGTCTTCTGCTTATGTCCTGACAATGTAATTGATTGATTGACGCCTCCTTCATCAAGCCTGACTGATTCGAGGTTTGCCCTTAATATCTCTTCATTTTCAGCTTCAGAACCATCAACCAGCTTAACCATGTTGATAACCAGATCCCCGTTCAGACGTGCGGCAATGTCATCAGCATAGCCAATATCTGGAATTACAACTGCAAGATAGGAGGGTGATCCGCTTCGCTGGTTCGCCTGAAAAGATGAAATAGGAATTATAATATCATCAACGCCGTCTCCGTCTCCTGTGAGAGTAAAAATATATAATATTGTTAAGTTCTGATCTGCCATATTATTATAAGTCAAGCCTTTCTTTCACAAGTACCGATAATATTGCTTCACCACTGTCATAATTCAACGATTCTATTGCTGCCGAAAAAAAACCCTCATTCGTCGAAACATACAAAAGAGCATGATTTTTAAAGATGTTATCAATCTTGTCATATATATCTTTTGTAATATTGGTTCGTATATCCAATGTTCTGTCGCCATAGGAATAACCGCTGTCCGTAATACACACGCCGCCATCAAGAGTTTTTGTTCGACTGACACGTCTTGTGGCTGATTGTAAACTGCTATTTCCTTTCGGTTCTATTATAATGCTACCATTGATATTAACAATAATTGTCGATATGCCTATTATGTTCATAAAATATTGCTCCTTATGTTAAGCCCAACAAGAATTCAGATGCTTCAGCGTTCGCCCTGATTTCTATTTTTTTCAGTATCTTCCAGATAAACGCCTCAAGTTCCGGTTCGAGTCCTGTAGCATCTATTGATACAAGGGATTCTCCTTTTTCCAGTTTTGATGATTTGGCTTTTAGTAAATCAATCTGTGCTTCTATAAGATCATTCTGCGCCCTGACTGCATCTTCCTGCATTGACATTTGTTTATCTATCGCCCATGAAAGGCCAGTATCATATATGCCCTTTTCCATCAAATCTGTGTAGTTGCCTATTATGTCCGAGGTTGCCTTTGATGTTGCCGTTATCGTATTATCAACACTCTTGAAAGCTGCTTCTATCTGTTTTGTAGCTGATTCAATTTCAGCTATGTCAATCTTTGCTTTCCACTGTATCGCATCGCCTATTATTTTTGATTCATCTACTACGGATTTGGTTGGCAGATTAACGGCAACATCGGTTGTTTTCCTTGAGGGCAGTGAGTCAACCCTGTTTTTGACAAGGGATATGTTTTTTATTGCCTCGTCATATTTTGCCAAAACAACATCAGTCTTAGCAGTTGCAGGAACTTCTTTAACGGCATTACCAAAGGATTTCGTTTTCTGTGTAGCATCAACTGTTGTTGTCGCAAGGGCTTTCTGTGCTTCGTCTGCATGGAAAAGATCATATACCCATGAGCCTATACTTTCACCCGCTTCCTTAAATTGTGGTATCTGGGACGCGACAGCGTATGTTGTCAACCCTACCGATGCTGCCAGTCCTGCAACCCCCAGCGGTCCCATTGCCAAAGATGCAGCCGTCTTTAAGCCACCCATACCAAGGGACAACAATGATACACCGCCTGCAAGAGTTTTCACTTGTGTAGCAATCAAGGCAGATGATGCTAATAATGTAAAAATATTGCTCATAGGTTCAAGGTATGTTGTGGTTAAATAGAAAGATTTTGCCATGCCGAGGATATTACCGGCAAGACTTGCTGTACCATCACTCAAGCTGCTAAATTCTTCTATGCCTTTGCCAATCATCATAAAGAGGGGTTTCATGCCGTCAATGACACCAGCTGTCATGTTGTTAAGGGCTGCAAAACCATCAACAAGCTTCTGGATAAATGTTCT
>JBAZDV010000222.1:0-2834 GCA_041654195.1 Candidatus Methanomethylophilaceae archaeon
GTCTGAAAGACTCCTTCAGAATTACGTCTGTGTTCATGTTAACCTTCTGATTGACTTTTATTGTCATCAAAAAAAATACTAGACTTTTAGAACTTATAGAGTGAAAGTTACGGTTAGTATAATCATCATTTTGATAACCTAAAACCACATCTGCACATTTATGTGCGGAGAACCACCGACAGATCGTGAAATTACTGACAAGATCTTAAAAAACATCCAAAAAGAATATGGATTTATTCCACTGGTCAACCAAGTGCTTTCTGAAAGACCGGAGATGTTCATTCCTGCAGCTAACCTAGGAAAGGCGGTACTGGAAGGAAAAGAACAAAAACTTGAAAGAAAAACAGCATATCTTTGCGCAATATCTGCAGCGACATCCATTGGTGCAGAACACTGCATCGATGTACAGATGAAACATGCCCTGGGTGCAGGAGCATCACAGGATGAGATATTGGAAGCAATGATGATCGGCTCCTACATATCGATGACACGCTCTCAATCATATGCATTCAGAAAGTACAAAGAAATGTTTGATGAACAAGTACAACATCGTTAACATGTTTATTGGATTAATTTAAATAGTGTTTTCTATGTTCCTGAAATGATACTATGGTAGAAATCAAAGAAGGCGTTGACAATTTCATCAACAATCTGCTTGAGAAACAGAAGAAAGTTGGATATGGCGTCAAGATCTATTTCGCAGGTACTTCATGTTCCGGACCTCAATTCGGAATGTCTTTTCAGGATAAAGCTGCAGAAGGTGACAATGTCTTGCAAAGACAGGGATTTGCCTTCTTCTACGATGATGAGACAAAAGGTATGCTCGACCCCTGTGAGATCGAATATATCAATGATCCCAACTTCGGTGAGGGACTTACCATTCGTGACCCTAACGTGAAGGGATGCGCCTCTTGCGGCGGCGGATGCCAATAACCATTTTCGGGGTACTCTCCCCTCAATCCTTTTATTATCCTTTCTTCATTGGCTTGTTTGAATGACTACATTTGTATCATATCCGAGGATAGTTCCCGACAGGATTGAGGAACGAACATACCAGGTCAATATGGCCAAGGATTGCCTCGAAAACAATACATTACTTGTTCTTCCGACAGGACTGGGAAAAACAATTATTGCATTGTTCGTAACTGCGAGTATCCTAGAAAAGGGAAAAAAAGTTTTGATTCTCGCTCCGACAAAACCATTGGTAGAACAACATTCTGAAACATTCTCATCACTTTTGACAAATACCTCTATAGGTGTGATGAATGGAAATATGATGCCTGCAAAAAGAGCAACGATGTTTGATAACTTTGATGTGATCGTATCAACACCGCAGGCCATTGCAAACGACCTTGAAAAAGAACGCTATGACCTGAAAGACATTGGATTGGTGATCTATGACGAAGCACACCGAGGCATCGGAAACTATGCCTATGTGACTGTCGCCAATTACTATGATCATGGCCTGTCACTGGGAATGACCGCTTCTCCCGGAAGCGACCCAAAAAAGATCGAAGAAATGTGCAAAAATCTCTCACTTAGAAAAATAGATATGAGAGAAGAGACCGATCCGGACGTTTCACCATATATTCATGATGTTTTCACAAACAAAATCGTTGTTAACATGCCCGAGGACCTCTTGAAAGTAATCGATTTTTTGAAAAAGCTCGCTGATAAATACATTAACGAATTGGTACAAATGCGTCTTATGGACCCAAACTGGCCCGCATCAACTAAACATCTATTAGTAATTGGAAACAGCCTTCAAAAAAGACTTACCAATGGTGAAAAATCGTCTTTTGTATTTCGCGGCCTAAGCATTCAATCCATCTGTGTAAAATTATTTCACGCCATCGGCCTTGCCGAAACACAAGGTGTTAGTTCTCTTAGATCATATCTTTTGAAACTTGAAAAAGAAGCCCAAAAAGAAAAGGGTGGAAAAGGCGCCAAAGAGATCGTCGCTTCCAAAGAATACAAAGATATCTGCAGCATATTATCCGAGACAAAGGTTGAGCATCCCAAGATATCACGTGTTATGAGCCTTGTCAGCAAAGAATTGAGTTCTGGAAAAGACACGCGTGTCATAGTATTCTCTCAGTATCGTGATACTTGCGATCTTCTTGTTGAGAAACTATCAAAGATTGAGGGTGTCCGTGTTGGAAAATTGATAGGACAGTCAAAAGGCGGTCTAAAACAAAAAGAGCAGATCGAATTGCTTGACCGTTTCAAAGATGGGACCTTCAACGTTATAGTCTCAACATCTGTCGGAGAAGAAGGATTGGATATAACCAGTACAGATGTGGTTATATTTTACGAACCTGTCCCTTCTGAGATTCGTACGATTCAGAGAAGAGGTCGCACAGGAAGAAAAAATGATGGCGAGGTCTACGTTCTCATCGCAAAGGGAACAAGAGATGAGGTTTTTGAAAACTCCAACAACAAAAAGGAAGAACAAATGAAATCGCGTCTTGAGAAACTCAATTCTGATATGGAAAGAAGACCGAATACCTCTGCCGATAAGAACCAGAGGAATCTCGGCGATTTTTAAATTGTTTCAGGTCTGCTCAGAAACTGCGATTTCAGTCGTATCTTCGATCGGCCTCACCAAACATACTATTACCAATGTTATTGCAGACAACGGCAGTGCTATTACCAACGGATCGACATATCCTAATGTACCAGATGCTAATGAATCGACACCGAATATCATCTTGCACAATCCAAGTTTTGATGTACCGTATTCAACAAAGAATGCCCATAGCATCCATGCTACCGCACCAACTATGATACTACATTTTGCAGCGATCGTGTTTGGTTTTTTACTGAACAGACCG
>JBAZDV010000223.1:0-2824 GCA_041654195.1 Candidatus Methanomethylophilaceae archaeon
CTCATCTGGATAAAATCTCGTTGATATGTCTTTCTTGAATCATCACATGATTTTTTGTGAGAGGGGAAGTCATTTCCATTTTTTGTACAGGTCATGATCAATGTTCAATTGATCTAAGCATCTTCCGACGACAAAATCAATAATATCTTCAACGGTTTTAGGTTTAGAATAGTACCCTGGATTTGCATCGAGAATACAGACGCCGCATCTTGCAAGACGTAATTCGTTTTCAAGCATGACAGCACTTTTTGGTGTTTCCCTTACCATTAGAATGAGTTTTCTTGATTCCTTAAGTGTGACTGCGGCTGCACGCGTTATAAGAGTATCTGCAAGTCCATTAGATATCTTTCCAAGTGATGATGCGCTGCAAGGTGCAACGATCATGGCATCGAATTTGTAGCTTCCGGACGAGATCGATGCGAATAGATCATCGTCATCAAAAACGATATCAGCCATTTTTTCGACTTCTTCAATTTTTATACCTGTTTCATATGGAATTATCTCTTTGGCAATCTTTGACATAACCAGTATTTTTTCTCCAGGAAGTTCTTGAAGAAGACGAATGCCATACATGCAACCAGATGCACCAGTAATTGCTACTACAAATCTCACAATTAGTGTGATGTTGTGAGGGTAAATAATAGTTGATGTGTCTTTTTCGATGAATTCAAATACTATTACGTGATAGAAGGCCGTACGGAATATCAGAAACATGGTCTTCATGTTCCTGACCGTGGTGGGCTTTTCGCCTACAGGTCGCACGGGGGTCTTCGACTGGACGTGCGAAGTTTGCTTTTGTTTTATTTAATATTAGCAATGCTTTTATATGGTATGTTGTATACCAAAGTTTATCTTTGTTCAACATTAACGTGCTGGGCAATTATTGAGGTATAAAAATGGTAACCGTCTATGATGTTCCTGCGGAGAAACTCATACTCAAGACGGCCGAGAAACTTAAACAGAACTCGGCTATCGTCCCTCCAGAGTGGGCAGAGTATGCTAAGACCGGCAGGCATACCGAGAGGGCGCCCTCACAAGAGGACTGGTGGTTCACAAGAGCCGCCTCTATTCTTAGAAAGCTCTACGTCAAAGGTCCCATGGGATCTTCAAAGCTTGCAGCCGAGTACGGCGGATTTGCCGACATGGGTACAAGACCTAATAGGGCAGTGAAAGGTAGCCGTAATATTGCTAGAAAATGTATGATTCAACTCGAACAGGCTGGTTTCCTTGTTTCAAAAGAAAAACAAGGTCGCAGTGTTAGTCCTAGCGGAATGTCCCTTTTGGATAATGCCGCTAAAGAGGTCTACGACGAGATGAACGCCTAAAGGAGGCATAAGCATGGATGACCCTGAATTAGAAGCATTAAGACAAAAGAGATTTGCAAGTATGCAGGCAAATCAGCAGCAGGCGGCAATGCAGCAACAGGCTGCAGATCAGCAGCGTCAGCAGGCTGAGGTCCAGAAACAATCAATTCTGAGACAGATCCTTGCACCTGAGGCAAGGGATAGGCTTGCAAACATAAAGATTGCAAATCCTGAATTAGCTAATTCGGTAGAAGCGCAGTTCATTCAACTTGCGCAGTCTGGAAGGCTGCAGGGAGTAATCACAGATGCCATGCTTAGAGACATCCTGAGGCAGGTCGCCCCCCAACACAGGGAGATCACCATCGAGAGGAGATAATTATGAGTTCAACTAAACCGCCAGCCATGAAGGCCAGGCTTAATAAGGCCACAAAGCAGAATCGCCGTGTCCCCGCCTGGGTAATGATCAGAACAAACAGGCAGTTCCTGCGTCACCCTAAGAGAAGATCTTGGCGCACGAGCAATTTGAAAGAGTGAGGGATTAAAATGAGTGACGATATAGAGAGAGTTTTCAACATTCACCTTAGAGCTACAAAGATGGCTCCCCGTACCCAGAGGGCAAAACGTGCCGTCAAGGAGATCAGGGAACATGTTATGAGGCACATGAAGGCCGATGAAGAACACGTTTGGATCGACACAGCCCTTAATGAAAAACTTTGGGAGCACGGAATTCAGCATCCCCCAAAAAAAGTTACTGTCAAGGCCGTTAAATTCGATGACGGGCTTGTAGAAGTATCACTCGCAGAGTAAGGTGTGTCAAATGATGAAACTCTCGCGTTATGGGGGAAACCCCAACATTGGTGTATTCTCCGTAGCTAACGAGAATTTCGCATTTGTTGCATATGATACCTCTGACGAGTTTATTGAAGAACTCGCGGAGGTACTTAACGTAAAGGCAGTGAAGACCACGGTGGCCGGCACATTCGTTGTCGGTTCACTCGTGGCCATGAATACAAATGGTGCCATTGTATCTGGATTGGCAGATGAAGATGAGCTCAAGATCATTCGTGAGCTCCTTCCTGTTGCTCTTCTTGAAGACAGATTCAATGCGGCAGGCAACAATATCCTGGTCAATGATAAAGGTGCGATCGTCAATCCTGATATCGATAAGGTCTCATTGAAAAGGATATCTGATGTTCTCGGCGTAGAATGTGTAAAAGGAACTATTGCAGGACTTAACACAGTTGGTTCTGTCTGCAGGGTCACCAATAAGGGTGCTGCGGTCCATCCAGAAGCTACTGATGAGGACATTCAAATGATAAAGGATGTTTTGAAGGTAGATGTTGTGAGGACTACACTTAATCATGGGTGTAGATTCGTTGCACCATGTGTAGTTGCCAATTCTAAGGGTGCGATCGTAGGGGATATTACAACACCTATTGAGATGGGCAAATTAGAAGATGCGTTGGGCCTTTATTGACGTTCAAAGACCCAACATTCTTTTAATTCGGGTAATTCCTCTG
>JBAZDV010000224.1:0-2823 GCA_041654195.1 Candidatus Methanomethylophilaceae archaeon
CCTCTAAAAAAGGTTCTAACTCTTCAACGACAATGATCTTCTCTTTCCCTTTGATAAAATCTGCAATCTTCGTCTCCGGAAGAGGGTTTGTAAATCCTAATTTCAAAATATCAATATTTGGAAGATATTCTTTGACGTACGTGTAACTTACACCGGATGTTATCACGCCGACCTTTGCTTTTCCACTTCCGTCAACAAAATTAAGTTTGGACATTTCGGATAATTCCCTCGCCTTCTGATTTTTCTCCAACAATCTTACTTTGTTGGGTTTAGAAAAAGCGGGAATATTCACATATTTCGTAGGGTCTTTCTCAAATCTTCCCATCGCCGGCATATCGATCGGCTCACGATACTCAACAATCCCGCGAGCATGATTTACTCTGGTTGTGGTCCTAAATATCAACGGCAACTCCAATGCCTCCGATATCTCGTAAGCTTCTTTGACCATCTCTTTTGCTTCAGCAGGTGTAGAGGGCTCCACCATCGGAAGGAGAGAAAGTAATGAATAATAACGGTTATCCTGTTCATTCTGGGAACTATGACATGACGGGTCGTCAGCAGAAAGTACAAGCATACCGCCCTTAATGCCTGCATAGGCCAATGTCATCATAGGGTCTGCAGCTACATTTAGACCCACATGTTTCATGAACACAAAGGAACGAACACCAGATGAAGCTGCCGCAGCTGAGGCCTCTAAGGCAACTTTCTCGTTAACTGAGAACTCAAAATACATTCCGACCTTATCCGCCATTTCTTCCAGATTATTACCGATCTCCGAAGACGGCGTGCCCGGATACGTCGATGCAAATTTCACTCCGGCCTCGATGAGTCCTCTTACGATTGCCTCATTGCCCAAAAGCAGCTCTTTACCGCTATTTGCTAAGATATTTGCCATTTTCTTCCCTCTATCGCTTAGAGGAGATAGTATCCGACTGATTTAAAACCGTAACCGATAATAATGAAATCGCATTACCTTAGGTACGTGCGGGGGTAGCCAAGCCTGGCCAACGGCGCAGGACTTAGGATCCTGTCCCTAGAGGTTCTTGGGTTCAAATCCCAACCCCCGCACCAATTTTATATGCTGGCTACCCTTTTCGAAAAAGGCGTTTTTTTAGTATTCGAATCCCATGTCATTTGTGCTGCCTTTATCGTGGCATCTTCAGATGCGATATTTTCTGAGAATTGCATCTGATCTCAGGTCAAACCTGTTTTATCTATTTCTTTTCGAGGCGGGATCTAATCCGATCCCCCATAACTTCCTGAATATTCTGTCTTTTGCAATTCTCCCCGAAACATGTTTCATCTCCGATTGCGAACTGCCTGAAATGCAATTATATATCGTTGATCGGATTGTTACGATGATATCAATGAGAGCAACCATTTTTAACGGTACACCGAGAAAAGACGGTAATACAGCATACCTGACATCCTTTATCTCGGAAAAATTGAAATCAAAAGGTGCGACGGTCGAAGAGATCTTCCTTTATCCGATGACCATAAAAGGATGCTGTAACTGCGGCAAATGTCAAAAAAGAAAAGACAGCTGGTGCTCTATCGATGATGATATGACATCTCTCTACAAGAAATTCATTGATTCAGACATCATCATTATTGCATCGCCGATCTATATGTGGAATTTTACCGCCTGTACGAAGGCTTTCATAGACCGTCTTCACGCACTGTACAATCATGATTTCTCGTTTAATGCGATGAAAGGAAAAAAGATTGCATTTGCAACAACAATGGGCGATGATGAATTCGTTGCCTCCTTTGCGATAAACGCTGCAGTATTCTTTTGTGAATATTTCAAATGCGTCTACTCAGGGACGATCGCAATACCATTTGCATCCAAGGAACAGATCGCACGCCCGTTATACCAAGAGAAGGTCAATGATTTCGTCACCAACCTGACAGAATGAAAAAATAGAGGGCACAGCCCTCCAAATGTTTACGCCAAACGAAGCTGATCGAATTTGTATACTTTTTCAGGACACTTCATCTGACATCTGTAGCAGGCGGTTCCAAGACAATTCTTTGTCTTCACTGTGATTATCTTATCCTTACTGACCGTCAGTGCCTTTTCCGGACATTCCTTTTCACACTTCTTGCATCCAGTACATCCTTCAAAATTTCCTATCAGTTCTGTTCCGATATCATGTAAGATCTTCAACCCTTTATCACCGAATACGGGAATATCACGTTCAACGATGCGATGAACGGTCGGTATTCCCTTTACCTTGGGTAATGGCTGAATACCCGAGATGGCCAAATTATCATTGTAATTCTCCATCGGCATCCCTTCTTCCCAATACGCCAATTCCTGCACATAGATCTCTTCGAACACTTTGTCGGTTGCAAACATCACATGATTGGATCTGATGCTATTGGCAATCGATTGAAGTTCATCCAAGAGTTCTGGCTTTCTCAGTATATCGGTAGCCATGGCCAACGATGTATTACCTATCTGATAGATGGTCTTACAAGATGGTGGAAGAAGCCCGATCTCTCTCCCCTTCACCGCATCCACATAAGTTCCTGATGCTCCTGACATATACATGATGTCAAGATCGCTAAATTTGATCCCTGCATGTTCCAGCAATGTAAAATGCCCTGCTCTCATGGCGCCTATCGCTTTGCATGCTTCCGAAATATCTTTGGAATCTACATATATTCCATCCTGAAGTTTCAACAGACCACCATCCGTTGTCAGCCTTCCTTTAGACCAAAGATTACCATCCATGACCGCAGCAACTGCAGCTATTACACCTGTGCCGGTGATTCCTTTTGCTTTTCCATGCATATCGCCTTCTTCAGTTACGATCC
>JBAZDV010000225.1:0-2819 GCA_041654195.1 Candidatus Methanomethylophilaceae archaeon
AACTGCCCAAGTGTCTTTCCTGATTTGTTATCATGATAGGGGACAATTGCCGAAAACCCAAGAGACGGATTGATATCAAGGTCAAGACTCGCCGCGACCATAGCCGATGCCATGACGCTATTCGGGTCAGCGTTTGCAAGCATGGGGTTCCCATTCACCGCTGAAAGCACCGACGCCAGGAATTGTGGCGCCTTCTTGCCAATGACATCCTCAAACCTTTTCACGATAGCCGGTGATTTTATCATTCTCGAGATCCCGTTTGGTGTCATGCCCTGATTTATCCTCTGCAATCCTTGCTGTGCCATTATTTTTCCTCCTTGATTTCATTTATTGCTTTCTGCAATAGATCGATAAGTAGTGGGACTTCAGCCTTGGTAAGAGTTACCGAACCCACCGAATAATTCTTTGCCTGTGAGATTTCCACCTCTCCTTCCATTGTCTCCTCAATCACGAATCCGTTAGTGCTGATTTTCATTTTCCCTCCAATTTGTATTTGCATCCGTTGTTCCTCATGAATTCACCAAGTGATCTCAGGAATTCAGGCTGGCAACGGATAGTGAGCGTGTAGTCATGAGTGACTGGTTCTGGTGATGTCCCAGATGCCATGGTTTTCCCTTGCATTTCATTTCCATCTTTCGTGTTTTCATCTCCAGAAGCTGACTCTTCTTGGATTCCAAGTCTCTCATCACGCGCTTCTTTTTCCTGTTGCTCTTTTGCAATCCTGTCCTGTTCCTCTTCCTTTTTCTTAGCCTTGCGCTCCTCCTCCTGTCTGTCAGCTTCTTCAAGCTGTTTTCGGTATGCGATTGCCTGTGAGAGGTTCCCCGATTCCTGGTATTTGAGAGATATTGCCGAAGAATTCCTATTTCCTTCACCAATAAGGTCAAGAGCTTCAAGGTTTCCGACAATCTCCAATACCTTTGCATCAATCTCCTTGGTGATTTTGGGCTCGGTATAGCCTTTGTTTGTCCAAGACGGATTGTCGAACCACTTGCAACCACGGATGAAAATTGAGATAGCCAATGATTCTTTGTCGATGCGGGAATCCTTGAGCTTCTTGATTAACTTAATTTTTTCATCAAGCTCTTTTTCTTCCTGGATGGATATTTCATCAGTCAATGGCTTGAGTTCATCACCAATCTTTCTTTCTATCTCCTTGATTTTGCTTGCGATATCGTCAAGTGGTTTCATCCATTCATTCTTGACTGAGATTCGCTTCTGGTTAAGGTCCTTTATCTGGTTGTTTGCAAAACTCACAACCTTCTTTGCTTTCACCAGGTCGCCTGATTTTGCTTGCTCAATTGCATCCCTGACCTTCTTGATAATCTCCACTTCTGCCTTTTCAAGATTATCGTTGATGGTCCCCCTTGTCTCTACTGCAAGCTGTATCACCAGCCCTTGCTCTTCTTGCGAGGGATTCTCAACAAAACCCTCAAGCTCCAATGCTTCCTCTTCTGGCTCGTTATTCTTTGCCATCCTTGCGCTCCTTATCCTTGAAATGATTTTATGGTCGTAACCGGCCTTGTCTCCGTATCAATGCAGTTCTTGAAAGCAAGTACTTTCTTTTTTACAACCCTAATCTGCTCTTGCATGAAAGGGTCTTTGGAAAAGAAAGCATAATTCCTGGTATAGGTGGTGAAAAAAGGATCCCTTTCAATCACCTCATCATCGTTCTTATGATAGATTATCCGCTGGATCTTTGCGGTCAATATCACATATTCCCATTCAGTCGCAATCAGTTGACCGCATATTTGTGTGAGATAATATAACGGTATCGAATCCTCCCATTGCTCAAGTTCCGCCTTCTTTCGTATTTCCGTGCTTTTTATCTCATGGACCCCGATTTCACCTAAAAGTATTGTCCCTGTGTATCCGGTTGGTGATACAATGGTTATCTTATCCTGTTTGCAAGTGAGCTCGCTATCAAGTGTCGCTGAGATATAAGGATTTTCCTTCTGGTAAAGAATATCAAACGGATGATTGGCAACAGAGAACAGATGTTTGTATTGCCATGCGAATTCTGCCCTTATGATTGGCTCTCCCTCAATTCCACGCTCAACCGCTGGCTTCCCAGAGATATCCTTTGCCTTTTTAAGTGCCATCTTCTCATCATAGAGATTGTCGATTGATTTGAAGCCAATCTCACAGGTTGCAGCGACATCGGATGCAGACAGGTGGGGTTTCCTTGCTTCAAGCCAATCATCACGATTGGTGTAATGCTCACGGACTAGCATGAACGTTCCTTGAGCATTGCATCGGCATAACGGTATGCATATCTGGCAAAATCTTCAAAATTTCCCTCAGTTGTCGAACATGCGATATTTCCACATAGCGCCAATCCCGCAAAATAATCACGGAGAGAAATATCTTGCGGTGCAATGGTAGCCTTTGGTTCTGAAATGATATCATAGGGATTGAGAATAATTCCCGATTTAATGTCAAAAATATATTCGTTTGTGCCATACGAAAGAATATGATTATTAACAAATATATAATTTGCATCGAGATATTTAGGAAACTTCCCACTTGTACGCCATTGACAGCCCATCAAGAAAAGATTTTTCTGCAACCTTCTCCGTTCCTTTTGTGTGAGTTTTGAAACGTTAATCTTGTAATCGTTTGTATCTAACATGCTTATTTCTCCTTTATCCTTTATATCCTAAAAACCTAAATATTTCCTTGTCTATCTCTCCTCTACTCCTTATTGAAAAATGTCCCCATCCCCTCCAACGGAAGTTCAGGGGACCAATGCAAACTTCCCAGCCATGGAAACCAACCATGACTGAATGGAGGATAAGGGAATCGAACCCTTGTCCATGGCT
>JBAZDV010000226.1:0-2818 GCA_041654195.1 Candidatus Methanomethylophilaceae archaeon
TATTGTAGCGGAAACTTACATTCCTGTACTCCAGGGATTCACTGAAATCTTTTACAGGAAGGGCTTTCGGGTCCTTTTTAATCTCAACCGGAACATCCATAATATCAAAAATACGGTGTGCTGACACCATTCCTTTCCGGATCATGGCATATGCTTTTGTAATGGATTTTGCCGGTTCCAGCACCCTCCAGTAAAAACCAATATAAACCACAAACTCGGGCCAGCTCATACCCAATTCTCCGTGGACCTGAAGCCAACCTCCGTAAAACAAGATAGCCGCCGCTACGGCTATACCCAGGAATTCACTCAGAGGAGAGGCCAGTTCCTGGCGGTTATACAACTGTTTTGTGGCTTGCCTGTGCTGATCGTTAATGGTTCCAAAACGATCCCTGACATATTGTTGTGCATTGAATGCCTTAACGATCCGGCTACCGGAAATGGCTTCCTCAAAATGACTCAGCAATTTTCCCAGGAGGCTTTGAGATACCTCGGCCCCGGAACGTAATGCCCGGGTTATTCTTCCTATAAGCAAGGCAGACACCGGCAATGTAATCAGTGTTACCAATGTAAGCTTGGGACTCATGTAAAAAAGCATGGAAAGAAATCCCAGGACAAGCAAGGGATCGCGAAAGATCACATGAAATGAACTTGCTACGGAGTTTTGCACCTCGTTCACATCATTTGATATGGAAGAAAGCAAGTCCCCCTTCCTTTGCTTGTGAAAATACCCTATATGCAACCGGCTGATCTTGCGGAACAGATCGTCCCGGACATTTTTCATAAGACGTGTCCGCACGCTTACCAATACCCTCTGGGAAAGATAATGAGTTATATTGGATAACAATGAAGCAGCGAGCAGCGACACCGACACATAGACAAGGGCCATCATAAGCCCGTCTTGTGTCTTTATCTTTAGTAAATAATAACGGAAAATATCCACTATATATGAAAGAGAAAAGCTGTATTCGGGCCGGATTATTTCACCGGTCAGGGTATCCGGTTCAAACAATACGGTCAGCAACGGAGCTATAAGCGCATAATTGGCAATCCCAAAGAGAACGCTAAAAACGGATAGCACCAGATAGGCAGGCCAGTATTTTCCGTACGGTTTCCCGTATGCCAGTATACGCAGGAAGGATTTCATTAATCTTTAATTTCTTCGTAATCTACGTAATCTCCCGTATTTTTATCTATACGTTTTTTGCGGGTTCTTTTTATGTTGCTTTTTTGTTGGTTTTGTGGGTTTTGGGGATCTTGTGGATTTTGTCCGCCCCTTTGCATCTGACGAATTTTCATGGCTAAAAGCCAGGGAATCAAGCGTATTAACAGAAATCCTCCCAGAATAATTATGAAAAGAATTGTAAAAAATGTCATTTTAATTGAGCATTATGGTAAGAGGTTTTCCCTCAATAGTTGTGCCGCGCAGTTCATAAGGACCGGAAATTTCAATTTCGGCAAGCGGATCCAGGCAATCTTTCTGTGTAACCATAGCACGGATTTGTCCTTCCTGAGACAACACAACTGTCTGACTGTTAGTGTATATTACCCATGATCCTGTTTCCCCGTACCGGATGTAGCGCGGTTTTCCCGTCAGGTAGTCAGGGATCAAAAAATCATTCCACTCCGTGACCCCGGTACCGGACCTGTTATAACAACGCAATACATTATCCTGGTGAACAAGCAGAATCAGGTAATCTTTGTTTCCGCGGGGATCAAAAACATAGGGACCATAAAGGATACTTGTTGTATACGCCCGGGGATACGGCGACACATTACGTCCCAACCTGTCCAGCAAATACAACCTGTTGCCTATGGTAAACAACATTTGTAATTTGTTGTTTTTTAAAAAATCAATCTGTTCAACCCTGTCCTGTATGGTTCCTTCCATTGTTTTTTCCCACAATGTTTTTCCTATATGATCCCTCAGAATAAGCCGGCATTCGGGCCATGGTGTCTGGTACAGCTGGTTCTCTTTTCGTGTGAAATGATTAAATACGTTATATGGCGGGCTCTCCCGTACCAGTGAATCCTGAACCGAGCCCTTCCTTATTCGAATAGTCTGCTGACGTGGAATGAGCGGAGAAGTTTCAAGGGAGTCTCCGTAAACAGAAAGGTGCGTATACATACGATCTTCCAAGGCAGAAAACTGCAAAAAAACGAATTGGGCATTGTATGAACTCCATTCACGGAGTCTTTGTGCATACCTTTTATCCATAACAGGTTCCAGTAGATCCAGACCAACCGAAGGCTGCAGGAACAAACTCAAATTGGAGGCATTCATAAAACTTGCCGAGATCTTTGTCCTGCCGAAGGCATCTGCCAGTGAATGATAATTTCCGCTCCGGTGTTTGCCGAGTATATCATTTAGAATGTCCTGTGGTCCAAACAAAATGGAGGATCCCAGGTAACAATAATGATCCGCCTGACACAAACCGAAGACCGGTCCGAAAATGTCTTTAAGAAGTCCGGGTTTGGGGTTTACCATCACCTTGTCTTCTTCCTGTTTTCCCAACAAGGCAAATTGAATTTTGGCCTGATGTATATACCGGGAATGAATCACGGTTATCCATTGAGCACTGTTCCTGAAAGGTATGCAAGCCAGAGATATTTCACTGGGATACAACAGGTTGAACCATTCCAGTGTTTCACTATCCGGATTCTTTCTGCTTTTTTTATGCAATTCAAGGTACCTGTTGTATCTATCCTGGTACATCTGAAAGTCAGAAAACCCCAGGAATAAACCTGCCAGAGTGGCAGCAGGCAATACCTCTGTAGCCATTAACGATTGCGTTTGCTGACCTGTCAACGTGGCAAAATA
>JBAZDV010000227.1:0-2806 GCA_041654195.1 Candidatus Methanomethylophilaceae archaeon
GTGCCAGTGATGTTCCGTTGATGCGTGTAGAAGAAATGTACTTGATTGAAGCAGAAGCTCTTGGTATGAGCAGTGGCGTAAATGCTGGAGTAACGGCGTTGACTTCTTTCATGACTTCTTACAGAGATCCTAAATATATATGTGCCATTACCGCCGCCAACGCATTCCAGGAAGAAATCCTATTCCAGAAGAGAGTGGAACTTTGGGGTGAAGGTCTGGCCTTTTTTGATGCCAAGAGACTCCGTGCCGGTTCTCTGCAAAGCTATCCTGGAACTAACGCTCCCGGTGACGTGTTCAAAATCAATGCTGTCGGTATTAAACCGGGATGGAACTATGTAATTCCCAATAACGAGGTACAGAACAACATTGCCCTCGAAGGTTTCATTAACCCGGATCCTTCAGGCACTATCAATCCTACCTTATAGTAATTCTAAATAGATTATAAAATGAAAAAATATATATCATTATTTTTTATTGCATTCTCTCTTATTCTGGCAGGTTGTATAGAAGAACAACCTACGAGAGAACCCTCTCCCACTGATATACCTAGCGGAGTCTATTTTCTTCCTACTAATGCTACTGTCAATCCTATTGAATATACAGTAGATGCAGAAGATACAGAGTTTACCTATTATTTGGGCAGGACCAGCAGTGCCGGTAGTCTTACGGTGAATATCATCAACAAAAGTGATCCTGTTTTTAACGTGCCTGCTTCCATTACTTTTAAAGACGGTGAAATAACCGCTCCCTTTACCATCAAATTCTCTAGCGTGCCGGCCACTAACACCAGCGTCAATCTTGAAGTAGAGCCCGCTTACGTGGCTCTTTATGGTGCCGGTTCGTACAAATTTAGCGGTGCCTTGAATTGCCTCTGGGAAAAACTGGGTAAAGGTCAATGGTATGATTCCTGGACTCAATCCCAAACAATTCAGGAAGTAGAAGTGCTCAAATCAAAGATTCCCCCTTTGCGCTATAGAGTTCTCAGCCCCTATACAGTGGACGCCTTAAACGCAGATGAATGGGAGAATTGGATTGATCCCTCTTTGATTCCTGAATACGTTGAACTTTTTGTGGCAAATCCGAATACTGCCGGAAAACAGTATATTACCTGGGATAAATTCTGGACATTAGGTCTGAATTACCAAGGCACAAAAGGAAACGTAATCAAAGCTTATCTGCCTTCCGCTTTAAGCAGTTCTCAAGCGGCTAATGACGCCTTGAGTTTTGTTTACTCTGACATTTCAGATAAACTCTTCAGACTGGTACCTTATATTTATATTGATGGTTTGGGTGGATTCGGTCTTAAGGAAATGTTTCTTTCTTTACCCGGCGGTCCCAATCTGTACGATATATTATAAAAACACAGCTTAATTATACATAAAATAGAGGGTTCCCATTTAGGGACCCTCTTTTTATTGGCCGAAATATTCTAAAGAACCACAACTTATTGAAAACCCCTGGCCAGTTAATTCATATAACCTGGATTCCCGCATTAACATAACGAGGCCACGGCATCCGGTGATGGTACATCCATATCCTTGAATATCTGCCTCTGCTTTTGCAAAACCTCTCCAATAAACAGGCTCTTGCCCGGTTCCGAAAAGCACTCGATTAGGTCGACTTCGTCCAGTAGTCCCTGAAGGGTGTATTGTTTGTAGAGGTTTTTATCGCCCATTCGCTTTTTTATGTAAGAGAGAAAGATCAATGCCACAAACTCGACGAAAAGTTTTCCCTCCAGGCTCGCATCGGAGGAGACGAGCATCCTCTTGCAGTTGAGCCGTTCCTTGATGTTGCCAAAGCCCTTCTCAACGACATCCTTGTTCCTGTACATTTCCAGTGCCATTTCGGAGGATTTGATTTCGTTGCTCAAAAGGACGAAGTATCCGAACCGGCTCTTGGTCTCGTCCATGGCCGCCTGCTTTGGCGTCACCCGGATGCCTCTGGCCGGAGTCTGTTTCACCTCGAAGAATGTAGCATAATCCTTCTCGTGTTTGGCATTTCTTTTGCCGGTAAGCAACTCATCGCGGAGCCCTGTCATCCTACGGTTGAATTTCCTGCCATCCTCGACTGCCTGTTCCGCGTTGAAATACAGGTGGAGGTACATCCTCCTGCCATCCGTCAGGGTGTCACCCTTGTAGGGGCGGATCTGGATGTAGTCCCATTCTATGGTCTGGCTGTGGGTGTACAGGTCGTATTTGTCGTTGTAGTGTGACCAATCCCTGATGGTGTCCCCCTCTGATTCGATGGCCTTCTTCACGAAGGACAATGAGGTACTGGCACTCATCAGGAATTTTATATGGTTCTGATACAGCCCGTTCACGTTTTCCTTGCTGTAGAAACCCCTGTCGGTGACCAGTTTCACCTTCGGATAGCCCAGCACATCCAGGTCGCGCAACAACACCCGTACGGTCTTCACGTCGGGGATATTCCCGGCCAGCTTCCTGTAATAGAACGGGAGGTTTGACTTCTCGCCGAAAATCAGGAGCAGGTTGATCTGCGGCAACCGGTCATCGTCCTTGTTTTTCCCATGGCGCACCTGGCTGAGGCATTCCGAGTAACTAGTAGTTCGTTCATAAATTAACTTGACATTTGGATCTTTTCGATTTCTTCTTCTTCGATTTTATACTTCCACTTGAAAACAACAGGTTCCTGGTTTATTTCTTCTATGCCCTGATAAATCCTTTGCTTGAGCTCCGCTTTACTTTCAACCCGGATATGCCGGAGAAAGGATCGGGTTATTTTGCTGAAAAACATTTCGATCATGTTCAGCCATGAACCATGTGTTGGGGTGAAAACAAATTCAAAT